>JAPLAE010000136.1 GCA_026393455.1 Actinomycetota bacterium | reverse complement strand
TGGTTGGAATCCCGGCGGCACTCCATGGCTGGCAATCCCTGCTGTCGTGCTCGGTGCATTCGCGTTCGGCGGCATTGGCTTGCTGATGGCAGGCACGTTGCGCGGAACCGTCACGCTGGCATTAGCCAATGGCCTCTATCTATTGCTGCTGCTGCTCGGCGGAATGATCATTCCATTCAGCGAAATGCCGGGTTTCCTGGGCACCATCGGAAAGGTGCTGCCCTCAGGTGCACTCAGCCAAGTGCTGCAGTCGTGCCTGCGCAGCGGTGCGGGTTCTGCGGGTTCTGCGGGGTCGGCATGGATCGTGCTGGCCGTATGGGCCGTACTTGCACCGCTCGCAGCAGTGAAGTTCTTCCGCTGGGAATAACTACGACGGTGGTGCGGTGCGCGGTGAATCGACCGGTGAACCATCGAGGCCGCCGTGTTCGCCTTCTTCCCACTCAAGAATTTCGCGTTCAGTCAGCGAAAGCCCCTGGCGTTCGGCTTCTTGATGGCGCGCGGCCCAGCGAAAAAACATGCTGGTCATAATCGCCCACAAGTAGATCGTCTCAAGAACTTTCATGATCATGCCGGCGGCGATCTGATCATCCATGACAGAAATTCCCCATAACCGAATTGGCTGGTCGTAGGAGAAATACACGGGGTCTCCGGCGTTCGCCAACCACGCAGCAGGCAGTGTGGGAATGATCGATTGCGCGAAGAGATACACCATCTGACCAGGAAGAGAGAGCCGCAACTCGGCCCACGGGCCGCACACCGGCACCCACATCAACAACGCCGTGAGCACGAAGATCACATGGGCAGCGAAATGGAATGGACCATTTGTCGCCGCAGTATTCACGAACGTCTGCCAGTGACTGAACAAGTTCCACGCGTTGAAGATGCCCCATGCCAGCAAGGGCTTAGCGAGAAACCGAAGGACGTGCCAGGTGCGGCCATCGGAACGCACCAACAATTCCGCTAACCAACTCGGGCACGACAGCAAGAACAGCGGTGGAACAACGAGCGTGAGAATCAGATGCTGAAACATGTGTCCGGAATAGAGACGTTGTTCAGCAATGTCATGCAGCGGCCACACCGTTGCTGCAGTCATAAACGCCAATGCCGCCCAGAAAGCAACCGCTTGGCGGCGACTGATAACAACTGCGCCCGGCTCGACAACTTTCGGGCCAATCACTCTTGCGACATAGAAACCACCGCAAGCGATGGCGAAAACTAAGCCCCAAACCTCCCAGTGAGGCGTGAACGACGGGAATTCGCCCGCAAACATGTTGGCCGTCATCGGTCACTCACGGACCGAGCGGACTCAGCCGTGCTTTCCGTCGAACCAAATCCGGAACGTCGACAGCATTGCGACGTACACAAACACTGCCAAGACAAGACCCATATAGAAAAGCTTCGTGAGAATGGGCTTATCGAACTTGAGGTGCATGAAGACGTAGACGATCGTGAAGAATTTCACGGCCATGAGGATCATGAGCACTGGGATCACGAGTTCATCGGCCCACACCGGGAAATCTGGAAACGCATAGGTCGCAATTTCGACCAACGTGAGGACAGCAAGGAACAGCGCGGTCATGACATAGACCTTGTCGCGCGAGTAGTCCTTTACGGCACCATCAAGAACGGTGGTGGGCACGTTGTCATGTGAAGTAACGGTCATGTGATGGTCCTCGATCAGGAGGGGATGAGGTAGACGACGGCGAAGATGACGACCCAAACGACATCGACGAAATGCCAGTAGAGGCCAACGATTTCGACGGTCTCAGCCCGGTGCTCTGGAATCTTTCCGCGCAGCGACAACAGCACGAGCGATACCAGCATGATGATGCCGATGGTGACGTGGATGCCGTGGAAGCCCGTAAGTGTGTAGAACGCTGAGCTAAATCGGCTGGTGGTAAAGCCGAGTCCTTCGCGAACGAACACGGTGAACTCATAGATCTGACCAGCGATGAACGTTGCGCCGAGAACAGCGGTGGCACCGATCCAGACGCGCATGCGCTGATGCTCGCCACGCTCGATGGCCGAAACAGCCAACACCATGGTGAGCGAGGACATAAGCAGCACGAATGAAGAGGTTGACGTGAACGGAATGTCGAAGATTTCGTGTGGCGTCGGGCCCTCAAGCGGGTGCTTGTAAAGCAGGTAGGTGGTGATCAGGCCACCGAACAACAAACACTCTGAAGCCAGGAACAGCCACATACCCAATTTGGTATTGGAGATACCGGTGTTGGTGTCGGCATCGATATGTGCATGTGCCTGTTGCGCGTCGGCAGCGGCCAGCGTTGGGCGGGAGGTCAGTGACTCAGCCAACGGGCTCGACCTGCCTCGTTACATCGACAGACTCTGTGAGAACGAGATCGCCGCCATCGGACGCGTGCGCATCGGGACCATGGTCGTCATGGGCCTTATCGGGATCATCCGGTGGTTCCATAACCCATCCGTAAATCGCGCCGACAACGATGATGGCGCCGATAAGCGCGAGCCACAGGCTGAAGATAAGGCCATAGGCGGCAATCGGCAGACCAAACGCCAACACCAATGGCCAGTAGGAAGGCGACGGCAGATGAATGCCCTTTCCGTCGGTGCGCTGCTGCGCGACCTCGGCGGTGGACGCAATACGGACGAGCTTGCCGTCCTTAGTTTCGCCGTACTTGCGATACCAAAAGTCGTCGACGCGGGTAACGGTCGGGATTGGATCGAAGTTGTAGGCCGGTGTCGGTGAAGGGACCATCCACTCGATGGTGCGGCCGTCCCACGGATCGGGTCCGACCGGCGGAAGGTTCTTTGCCTTCGCCTTGCTGTAGAAAATGTTGACTACGAACAAGGCAATGCTGCTGGCCAATGTGAACGCACCAATGGTGGCCACCTTGTTCCAGAACTCGAAGCCATAGCCAGGGTCGTAGGTGTAGATACGACGACTCATGCCCTGAAGGCCGAGCACATGCATCGGAGCGAAGGTGAGGTTGAAGCCAAGCAGCATCAACCAGAAATTGGCTTTGCCGAGACTCTCATTGAGCATGTAGCCAAATGCTTTTGGCCAGTAGAAGTAGAAGCCACCCATGAATCCGAAGAACGCTCCAC
>JAPLAE010000107.1 GCA_026393455.1 Actinomycetota bacterium | reverse complement strand
GGAGCAGGAGGTGGCGGGTTATCTACGGGAGGGATCATTGAAACTGTCATTTCGGTGTTGGCGCATGCGGACTAGCGGAAGAGGTCCTCTTTTGGCGAACGGACTATTTCATCGGCGACGCTTCCATCTCGAAGCCACGAAGCGTCGACACCGCGGATGACGGCGACGGGGATATTTGTGGACTTACCCATCACAAGTTCGGCCGCAGCAGCCAGTTCATCGACGATTGCGACTTCGGTGACCTGCATTTCGCGTCCGAGTGCATCGGGGGTTCCTCGCAGGTCGACGACACCCGCTACGCCGGCGCAGCCGATGGCCACGTCGGTAACTCCGCGTCGCCAGGCGCGTCCAAAGGTGTCAGAAATGATGACGGCGACGTCGACACCAAATCGGTGGCGAAGGCCATCGCGGATACGACGAGCAGATCGATCGGAATCTATGGGGAGAAGAGCCGCCCAACCGCGTTCCACATTCGACAGGTCGATACCTGCGTTAGCGCAAACAAATCCGTGTTCAGTTTCACTAATGATCAGGTCGCCTCGGCGTCGGAGAATCCGCACCGACTCACGTTCAACGAGAGGCTTGTGACTGAGGGGATCATTGGGGTCGATGGCAACAAGGCGATCCTCGGCCTTCGAAACGATTTTTTGGGTGACAACAACGACGTCACCGTCTGCGAGGTTCGTGTCAGTCGAACCCGCGGCAGCCGCTGCAATCACAGAAGCGAGGTCGTCGCCGACGACGATTTCCCCGATGCCTTCAATGCCGAAGATCTCTATGCGACTCATGAGTTTCCTCCAGCTAGAACTGCATGTGCGAGTGATTCGGAAACACCGGGCTTACTCATAACGGTTTCGGTCACGACGCAGCGCAATCCGAGATCTTCGATGGCACTCTTTTGATTGGAATCTTCGGTATCGACGATGAGTGTGCTGACAAAATCTTTGTAGAGCGCAGCGATGCCGAGGACAGTCGCATCGTGGCCAAGTTCAGACATCATTCGATCGGCAGGCCCTTTGAGTGCGGCACCAGCGATGATTGGAGATACCGCCGTGACTGCGTTACGTCGAGAGATAAGCGCCTCGCGTATTCCGGGAATTGCGAGCACGGGTGCAATAGAAACGATTGGATTCGATGGAGCGATCACGATGAGGTCAGCCTCGTTGATTGCGTCGATCACGCCGGTTGCCGGCGAACAAGACTCGGCCCCGTCGAAACGCACCGCCGAGACCGGAACGGAATGGTGTCGTTGAACGAAATACTCCTGAAAACTGATCTCGGTACCTGCGGTGAGACTTTTGAAATCGCTGCTCGACGGGTCATCAGCAGCCAACGTGACCATTGTTCGAAGACGGTCGCAGGTAGCGGGAAGCATGTTGAGCCCAAGACCCCAGGCATCAACGATTTCGGCAGTAACCGTCGCGAGGTCGGCTCCTTCAGAAATTCTCTGGGTTCGGTAAAGGTGAGTGCCTAGATCGCGATCGCCGAGGCCGAACCAACTAACGCCGCCGTACTGCTCCAGCATCGATCGGGCTTGCCAGGATTCGTTGACGAGTCCCCATCCGGTTTCTGGATTGATTGCGTCAGCCAACGTGTAGGTGACGGTGTCGAGATCGGGAGAAATACGAAGACCGTGAAGTTCAAGATCGTCGCCGACATTGACGATTGCTGTGACTCCTGAAGAGTCGATGACTTGCAGCAGCGCTCGCAACATGCGAGCAGCGCCAACGCCACCGGCGATGACGGTAATCATGGCAGTCAGGCGTTATCGCGCTGTTGGCGAGCGACGTTTTCGAGATCAGCGTCAACCATCATGTGGACGAGTTCTGCAAAAGACGTTTTTGCGGTCCAATCGAGGACCTCGCGTGCCCGTGTTGCATCTCCGACGAGGAGTTCAACTTCGGCAGGTCGGAAGAAGCGTTCATCGATGACGACGTGATCTTCCCAATTAAGACCCACTCGACCAAAAGCCAGTTCGCAGAATTCGCGAACGGAGTGCGTTTCATCGGTTGAAACGACGAAGTCGCTTGGTTCGTCCTGCTGAAGCATGCGCCACATGGCATCGACGTAGTCTCCAGCGAATCCCCAGTCACGCTGAGCATCGAGATTGCCAAGACGAATTTCGCTATCGAGCCCGAGCTTGATTCGGGCGACGCCATTAGCGATCTTGCGGGTTACGAATTCGAGGCCGCGGCGTGGGCTCTCATGATTGAAAAGAATTCCGGAGCTCGCGTGCATTCCGTAACTCTCTCGGTAATTGACCGTGATCCAATGTCCGTAGAGTTTCGCGACGCCATAGGGGCTGCGCGGATAGAACGGCGTCGATTCCTTCTGGGGAACTTCGACAACCTTTCCGAACATCTCAGATGAACTCGCTTGATAGAACCGCACTTCGTGGTCGGCAAGTCGAATGGCGTCAAGGAGTCGAGTGACGCCGAGCGCAGTCGTTTCGCCTGTGAGTACAGGTTGGCTAAATGAGGTCTGTACAAACGATTGTGCCGCCAGGTTGTAGACCTCGTCGGGGCGATGGTTGCGCAGGATGTGGATCATCGAGACCTCGTCGAGGAGATCACCGGGAACGAGTTCGACATCGTCCTGCAAATGACCGATGCGTTCGAAATTCAGCGTCGAGCTCCGGCGAACCATGCCAATGACGTCGTAACCCTTGTCGAGGAGCAGTTCGGCGAGATAGGAGCCGTCCTGGCCGGTGATTCCAGTGATGAGTGCTCGTTTGGTCATTGTGGGATTCCGCTCGGGGGTGGGGGCTTCGCCCGTGGTCAGGAGATTGTACGGCTCTGACGGTCAATCAGAATGGACAGAGCCCGTTCGCAGTCATTTCCCGTTGGCTAACTCACGTTGCTCGTCAAGAATGTCTTGCAGTGTCGAGTCGAGTGAAATCTCGGGGGACCATCCGGTGGCGGCATGCACTCGGCTTGGATCACCGCGCAGGATTGGGGTTTCAACGGGTCGTTGAAGCTCGGGGTCGGCCTCGAGTGACATTGGCACAGTTGCCAGGGCTACGAGTCGGTTCGCAAGTTCACCAATGGTGAGGTCGCGTCCAGAGCAAACGTTGTACGCCTCGCCTGGTTCGCCTTTACGTATGAGAAGTCGATACGCGCGCACGACGTCGCGAACATCAGTGAGGTCTCGTCGGGGGGTGAGGTTGCCGACAGGGAGAGCAGTGATGCCGTCGCGTTCATTGAGCGCAATCCGCTCGGCGATTGCAGGCGCAACGAATTTCGTGGTTTGCCCTGGGCCGAGATGATTGAACGCGCGGACTCGGATGGTTTCGAGTCCGTGCCCTAGCCATGCCTGCAAAGCGAGCTGATCGGCAGCGACTTTGCTGGCGGCATATGGAGTCACGGGTCGAAATGGTGTGGATTCATTGATCGGAAGTTCTTCGGGAGTGACACGCCCGTACACGTCGGCGCTACTAACAGCAAGCACGCGAGGCGATCCATTGTCGATACACGCACGCAGAACATTGAGTGTTCCTTCGCCGTTGACTCGGAATGCATCGAGGGGAAACTCCCACGACGCGCCAACATCGCTCCAGCCTCCGAGGTGGTAGACGACGTCGGGTCGAATGTTGGCCACGAGCGCGTTTACACCGGTGGGGTCAAGGAGATCTGGTCCGTCGGCGCGATCAACACCGATCACGGTGTCACCCTCGCTGAGGAGGTGAGCGCAAAGGTGTTGCCCAACAAATCCTGCCGCACCCGTTACAAGAGCCCTCATAAGGTCACCTTAGGCCCGTGCCGCGCACGCAAGTTCGAACAGCGCAACGAGTTCATCAGTGGATCGATCCCACGAGAAGTGCGTGAGCCGTTCATCTCCCGCTGTTACCAACGAGCGGGCAATGGCCTGATCGTCGAGGACGGTTTCGATTGCTATCACCAAAGTGTCGACGTCTCCTGGCTCGGCCCACTCGGCTGCAGCGCCGAGAACTTCAGGAAGGGACCCAGTTCGGGTGGCGATCACCGGCACGCCAGCGGCCATTGCTTCGAGTGGCGGAATGCCAAATCCCTCAAGCAACGATGGATAAACGAATGCTTGCGTGCCAGCAAGGAGATCGTCGCGGTCAGCGTCGGTGAGCCAACCCGTTCGGCGAATTCGAGAGCGATACGGCGATGCACCAATGACATCGCTGACAGCATCGACGCCCCAGCCATCGGGGCCTGCGATGACGAGGTGCAGGTTTGGTCGTCGAGGTGCGATCACGTCGAAGGCGCGAACGAGTGACGGGATGTCTTTGCGTGGTTCGATGGTTCCGAGCGAGAGCAAGTACTCATCGACGCCAGCAAAAAGACGACCTCGCACGGCTCGTTCACCTCTCGTTACCGAACTGAGTCGTTCCGGGCCTCCAAGGTGAATCGCTCGAACGCGATGAGGATCGACCTGAAGTGTTTCGACGACGTCGTCGGCGACTGCTTGAGATGGAGTATTGATCCATGCTCCATCGCGAATTTCGCGACGCAAGAGAGACGGCATTTGCTGGACATCTCGTGTGCACATTTCGGGGAAGTGCACTGCGGTGAGGTCATGGACCATCACGACACGCGCAGCATTCTTTGTCGGGGGCACGACGTAATTCGGGCCCCAAACAAGATCGATGTCGCCGGTCCACCACTCAATCGGCGGCCATGGACCCCGACGCCACATTGCACGGAGTGGGCGAGCGACCATGGGGCGTCGATGTGCCTCGACGCCACGCGGGAGTTCATCGAGCATCGGCCCTGTGCCGCGGCGCGAAACAGCGAACGCGGAAATTTCAAAGTTGGGCCGAGTGAGTCGGTGGAGATAGGTGCGAGTGACGCCGCCGATTCCGGTTCGGTGACCGATCAATGAGGTCGCGTCGACAGCGATGCGCACGTTAGCGAGGTCCGAATTTTACGAAGAGGGTGGAGATGGTGTTGACAGCATCGGTCATTCGTTTTTCGCAGTCAGCGGGGGAGGGGAACGAAGCGCCGGTTGAGCGTTCCCACTCTCGACGTTGGACCTGAAATCGTTGAAACCCAAGTATTCCAAGCCCGATGCCGACGCTCAGCGCCTCGTGGGCGGCTCGTCGAAGCGGGTCTACTCGTTCATTTTCCACATCGGTCAGCGTAGACGGGGGTCAGCGGGATCAGACAGTGGGACGGCTACCCTCGGAGACCGTCGTGACTGTTCCTGAACCCCCCTCCGCCCCCGATCATGGGCCGGGCCCGACTCCGCACTCTCCCGATGTGAGTTCGGCCGGTCCGACAGCCGATGACGGGTCCGACTCGATCTTCGACGAGTTATTCGCGGCCCTAAGTGCCAGTTCGGCGGCCGAGCGTGAGATCAACACGCCGGCGGCATCGTACGAGGCACTTTTCGAGGCCGATGAACCCGAAGGACCTGCGCCTGCGGTGGTTGCGGTCCTCGTCGCCCATGATCCTGGCGAATGGTTCGAGGAAACATTGGCCAGCCTCCGAGCGCAGGACTACACCGCGCTTTCAGTCCTTGTCGTCGATGCTGCGAGCGCCGACGACAGCGCCCTTCGTGACCGGGTCGGCGCCGTTTTGCCCGATGCCCACCTTCGTCGGCTCGAGGAAAACGGCGGCTTCGCCGCGGCAGCGAATGAAGCCCTTCTATCCGTGCAGGGGGCTGCGTTCTATCTGTTTTGTCACGACGACATCAGACTCGAGCCTGACGCTGTTCGACTTCTCGTCGAAGAAGCATTTCGTTCGAACGCAGGAATCGTGGGACCGAAACTCGTAGATTGGAATGACGATCGTCGGCTGTTGTCGGTGGGCATGGGCGCTGACCGATTTGGTCATTCGGCTCCGTATGTCGAACGTGGCGATCTTGATCAAGAGCAGCACGATGCCGTTCGTGACGTTTTTTTCATCCCGGGTGCGGTCACGTTGGTTCGTGCCGACCTCTTTGAGGCGCTGGGTGGCTACGACGCTGCGATCACCTTTCATGGCGAGGACCTCGAACTTTGTTGGAGAGCTCATGTGGCCGGGGCCCGAGTCATCGTTGCTCCCGCTGCTCGTGTTGCTCACTTAGAAGCTCTCGGAATTCGTCGTCCAGCCGATGATCGACGTCGACTGCAAGCTCGCCATCGATTGCGGGCCATGCGCAACTCAGATTCGTTTGGCACTCGATTGCGAGCGACGCCTGAAGCGTTTGCTCTTTCACTCATGGAGATTTTGCAAGCAGTTCTGCTCGGCCATTTCCGTCGAGCAAGAGACATGTGGTCTGCCTGGACATGGAATACGCGCAATTCCTCAAGCGCACGCGATCGCCGAAAGTCACTAGCGGTAATTCGTCGCGTTCCCGATAGTGAAGTTCATGCGTTCCAATCTCGCGGTAGCGCTCGGCTCACGGGTTTCATGCGTCATCGAATAGCGCGCTCCGAGGCTGCAGCTGGTGGTCGAGAACTGATGTCGAACTTGCGCGATGCCCGCTCGGCAACTCCATTTGTCGTGTGGGCATTGATGCTTGTGTTCTTGGTTGCAGGCGGACGCGAACTCATTCTTCATGGCGTTCCTGCAGTTGGGGATTTCGTGCGGTTACTTTCGCCCAGCCAAATGCTTGAGCGTTGGACCAGCGGTTACCAATCTGTAGGGCTTGGCTCAAGTGCTCCAGCCCCTACGGGCTTTGGGGTCCTTGGGGCGCTCGGCTATCTCGTACTGGGAGCAGTCGGACTCCTGCGCGGCGTCCTCATTCTTGGCCTCTGGCCCTTAGGCGTCCTGGGGATGTGGCGGCTCACCCGGCCGGTGACATCGCAACGAGCGCGGCTTCTTAGCGCTGTCGTTTATCTCATCGTTCCCGTTGCCGCGAACGCTATGGCGCGGGGGCAGTGGGGGACTCTGGCTCTCTATGCATTGCTTCCGTGGGTTGTCGCTCAACTCGCGGCAGCCAGCGAACTTGCTCCTTTCGGTCGCAAAGGCGATGAACCTGGGCCGGGAGTTCGCCATCGACCGCTCGGGCATCGTCTTGTTCTCGTAGGTCTCATCGTTGCGTTGGGCGCAATCATTGATCCGGCCATCATCGTTGTTGTCTCCGGCGTTGCGCTTGCGTTTGCTTTTGGTGGCTGGGTCGCTGGACAGTTTGTAGGAACCGGTCGAATCATCTTCGTGGGCGTCGGCGGTTCTGTGTTCGCCCTCGTTCTGCATCTGCCTTGGAGTCTTGGCTTTCTGGACGGATGGGACGCCATCGTCGGCGTGTCATCGAACGGTGGATTTTCTCTGCGACTCGGCGATGTCTTGCGTTTTGGAACCGGACCATTCGGAACGGGAATCGTCGGTTGGTTCCTTCTTGTCACTGCACTATTGCCATTGTTCATCGGTCGCCGTTGGCGACTGACTTGGGCTGTTCGCGGATGGGTGCTTGCGATTGTTGGATTCGGACTCGCGTGGGCCTTCGGCCAAGGCTGGTTGACCTCGGTGCTGCCCGGCCCATCAATGCTCCTCGTTCCAGCAGCGCTCGGCGTTGGCCTCGCTGCTGGTCTCGGGATGGCCGCGTTCGAGATTGACCTTCCCGACTATCACTTCGGATGGCGACAGATCGTTTCACTCTTCGCTGCCCTGGCGTTTATTGGTGCACTCGGACCCTCGCTGCTTTCTTCGCTCTCCGGACGTTGGGATCTACCGCGCGGCGATTTCGATCGCTCTCTTTCTTTCCTTGGCGACGGAACTACCGATGGCGCCTATCGGGTTCTTTGGCTCGGAGATGTATCAGCACTTCCGCTCCAAGGCTGGAATCTCGATGCTCCCGCAGTAGACAACCTCGGACCGAACAGAACACTTGCGTTTGCGACAACAGTCGCAGGAACGCCGTCGATCGCTGAGCAATGGCCAGGCTCGGATTCGGGCGCAACCAGCAATCTTGCGCGAGCACTGCAAACGGCATCGAACGGAGGGACTGCTCGCCTAGGCGCGCTGTTGTCGCCAATGGCCGTCCGATACGTGGTCGTTACCGTTGCGCCTGCACCCGATCCATATGCGCGTTCACGTGCGTCCGTTCCTGCCGACTTGCTTTCGGTGCTCGATGCACAACTTGACCTTGCGTCAATCACGGTAAACCCGGGGGTTCGTGTGTATCGCAACTCGGCGTGGGCTCCTGGAATTGCGTTTCTGCCGAGTGGTTCACAGCTTCCAGACGGCGGACCTTCGCTTGCTGATCGAACCGATCCTGCACTGCAAAAATCGACGGCAGTCTTGACCGACTTCGCCGGCTTCCCCGAAGCAAAGGGTGATCTTCCCGGGGCGGGTGAGGTCTACGTCGCTTCAGCGGGAGACAGCTGGTCGCTCAAGGTGAATGGGAAGTCACTCACGCGCTCGTCGGCATTCGGATGGTCGAACTCATTCACAGCCGACAGCGGGGGAGCCGCCACGCTTTCTTTCCATACGCCGGCAACTCGCTGGTTGCTACTTGGCGGACAAGCACTTCTTTGGATTCTCGTCGTTGTGTATTTATTGCGCGTGCGAGTTCGAGAAGATGAACGCACAGATCTGCTCATGGTGGAAGACGTTCAGGTCGATAAGAGCAGTTCTGAGGAAGTCATTCCAGAAGCTGGTCGAGTCGAAGGTCCCGATGCGCTCGACCGAATTCTCATCGATACCGGCATCCTTGAGGTTGTCGAGTTTGTGCCCATTGAGGCACCTTTGAACGTCGAGGAAGCGGAAGCAACTGAAGTGCCGGAGACATCTGAGCCCACAGGCGTCGATGAAGAAGTTGTACGTCAACGTCGCGGACTCCGGAGGCGATCGAAGTGAAGCGCGCGTGGCGACTGCCAATTCTGTTACTCATCGCTGCACTTTTGGCTACCGCGATTGCCGCGCAAAACAGAACCGGCTCCGGAAATCATCCCAATGTGCGTCTCAACGAGATGGTTCCAACTGCATCTGCTGATGATGCGCTCAGTTCCACTTGGTACTGCGCAGCGGGGACCGCCACCGGCGTCGTTGCGGGTGACACCGCTGGGTTTGCGGAACAAACCCTTACGATCTCAAATGCATCATCCAATGACGCGAGCGGATCTGTAACTGCCTACGCCGAAAGCGGAACCACTGCGGTCAAGTCGGTGGCCGTCGGAGCTCACGGTCAGACGACTCTCCGGATCAGTGACATCTTGAAGGCACCATGGGCGTCTGCGCTCGTTGAAGTCTCTGGCGGCGGAATAACCGTCACGCATGAACTTCGTGGGCCTGCTGGTCGATCGATCAGTGCATGTGCGTCGAGTCCAGGTGACAACTGGTATTTCCCTTCTGGCACGACTCGAGCAGGAACTCGCAATTTGCTCGCGCTGTTCAATCCCTTCCCGGGTGAAGCAACAGTTGATATCTCCTTCGATACGGAAGACGGAGCACGAACCCCACAGCAACTTCAGGGAATGGTTGTTCCAGGCGGGCGCGTCGTCAAAGTTGATGTCGGCGCCATCGTCACGCTTCGAGAACGAGTTTCCACCACGGTCCACGCTCGGATCGGTCGCGTGATCACTGAACAGATTCAAACCGGTGACGGCCGCACGAACACCGAGCAAGGCCTCACCGCAGTCCTCGGAGCAACAACGGTAGCGACGGTCTGGACGTTCCCAGTGGCGACAGCCGCATCGATAAACGCACGAGAGATCGTGTCCGTGATGAATATGGGCGACGCCGATACCGAAGTACAGGTTGAAATTCAACTCGATGATCCGGCTACGAACGGCACCGTCGAGCCGTTTGTCGTTCAAGTCGCGTCGCACCGGTCGGCACAAATCGATCTTGGAACCGATCCCCGGATTCCGAAATCCGTCGGTCGTTGGCTGATCGTTCGGTCGGGGAGTGGAGTGCCCATTGTTGCCGAGCGATCTATCGGAGCGACACGTGGCGCGTCTGTCGGAGGACTTGCCTTCTCGATGGGTGTCCCCGTCGCTGCGACGTCATGGCTCGGCACAGTTTCCTCGGCGACTGATGTTTCTACGACGCTGATTGCTGTGGCGAACCCTTCTGGCTCGCAGACAGCAACAGTGACGATCTCTTTGCATTCAAAAGGTTCAGTCGCCGCGGTAGCGGCTGCGAAGTCAGTTCGTATTGCTCCCGGCCAGCGACTTGTCCTTAATCTGGCAACGGCGACCGTTGGAAAGGCCGATGCTTCGGTTGAGGTGGAATCCGATCGTCCCGTCGTTGTCGGGCAGTGGATGACTGTCACAAGTCCGTTCGAGATCCAGACAGTTTCCGACTTTCCAGTCGTAGGAACAGAGTCATTGCCAGTCAATGTTTTTACGCCTGAGCAAGCGGTCGCTGAATCTGCAGCCGTTCGTTCAGACGACACGGTTGTGCCTGAAACAACCACCACGACAGCGGCAGTGACGACCACCACGATCGCTGGTGCAACAACAACAACAATTGCTGGCGCTGCTACGACAACCACGCTTCGCTGACGATGGAACGGTTCCTCATCGCCCTAGTGCTCGTTGGTATCGCTGTCGTTGTTGCTGTTGTCTTGCAACGGAGAAAGCCTGCGCCTCCCGCCGATTCCGATTGGAACATCCCGGTCCAACTTGACCGACGCGATTTCCTACGTCCTGGTGCGCCGTGGCTGGTGGCGGTATTCACGTCGTCAACTTGTGATGCCTGTTCGGGCGTCTGGTCAAAGGCAGTCCATCTTGACGCGGGGCCCGATGGGCCAGTGTGCGTTCAGGAACTTGAGACCATTGCCGATGCCGAGATACACCGCCGTTACGGGATCGATGCAGTGCCGCTTGTTCTCATCGCCGATGCCGATGGAATCGTTCAGCGTCATTTCCTTGGGCCAGTGACGGCAACAGATTTATGGGCCGCAGTGGCCGAGTCTCGGGCTCCGGGATCAACTCCGGGACCATGCGAAACTCACGACTGAGTTAGTTCTCGGCCTCTACTTCGGACTCAGCGGCGAGATCAGCCGGGGGAGAGTCCTCGATGCCTTTCGGTGACGTAGGCACGGAGGTTCCGTTATGTGGATTGGCTGAGGTTGAGCCGGCGCGGGCCAATTCGAGAAGTCGTGAAACTTCGGTGCCATCGATCGTTTCGTGTTCGAGGAGTGCCCGAGCAACGAGATCGAGTCCGTTGCGATTTTCGGCGAGGACTGATCGGCAACTTTCCTGAGCTTGACGCAAGATGCGTTCGACTTCCTCGTCGATGACACGTGCGGTGTCATCGGAGTAGTCACGCGTGTGCATGAGATCCTCGCCGAGGAAGACCTGACCCTGCGAGCCCCATGCCATTGGGCCGACTCGAGTGCTCATGCCCCATTCTCGAACCATCTTGCGAGCAAGTTCGGTTGCTCCGACAAGATCGTTATTTGCTCCGGTAGACACGACATCGAAGACGAGTTGTTCTGCCATACGTCCGCCCATGCGTACGATCAGCATGTCCTGGATGTAGTCCTCTCGGTAGATGTGGCGCTCCTCAATTGGCAACTGCATAGTGACGCCGAGGGCCATGCCCGACGGGATGATTGTCACTTTGTGCAATGGATCGGCAGTGGGCAAGACGGCAGCACAAACGGCATGACCGGCCTCGTGGTAGGCGATGGCCTCTTTCTCAAGATCTGAAAGCGCCATGGAATCCCGACGCTGACCCATGAGGATTCGATCTCGTGCTTCTTCGAAGTTTCGCCGATGAATTTCGGTGGATCCTTCACGCACAGCGAAGAGTGCCGCTTCATTCACAAGGTTGGCAAGATCTGCACCGCTCATTCCGGGTGTTCCGCGGGCGACGAGATCAAGATCGACATCGGCATCGACACGCTTGTGTCGGATGTGCACATCAAGAATTTGGCGACGGTCTTCAAGTTCAGGCAGCGGAACAACAACCTGACGATCGAATCGGCCCGGACGAAGAAGTGCGGGATCAAGAATGTCGGGGCGATTCGTTGCCGCGATCATGACAATTCCGGTTGTGACTTCGAAACCGTCCATCTCAGACAGCATTTGGTTGAGAGTTTGCTCGCGTTCGTCGTGACCGCCGCCTAAGCCGGCACCGCGCTTACGTCCAATCGAATCGATTTCGTCGACGAAGATGATGGCTCGGCCCATCTTGCGGGCGCTGTTGAACAAATCGCGAACGCGACTCGCGCCTACGCCAACAAACATCTCCATGAAATCAGAACCCGTGACCGACAGAAATGGCACTCCGGCCTCACCTGCTACTGCGCGAGCAATGAGGGTCTTTCCTGTTCCTGGAGGTCCAACGAGCAGAATTCCCTTTGGAATACGCGCTCCGATTTCGGCGAATCGTTCGGGGTGTTTAAGGAAATCGATGACTTCGGTGACTTCCTGCTTGACGCCTTCGTAACCAGCGACATCAGCAAATGTGGTCGCAGGTCGCTCCGATGAATAGGTCTTTGCCTTGCTCTTGCCGATAGACATGATTCCGCCCATTTGCCCTGAAGCTCGGCGTTGCATCCAGACAAAGAATCCGATGAGCAGAGCGACAGGCAGAAGCAACGGGATGAGAGTGCTCCAGATACTGCTTGTTGGTGACGAGTACTCGACACCCTTTTGGGTAAAGAGCGCTTGGTCAGCGTCGGTGGGTTTGATTGGCCCGGTGGTGGAGAAATGTGAACCGTCGTTGAGCGTTCCGGAGATGTGTCCGTTTGTATTGTCGAACGTTGCTTTCTTGACGCCATTACCCGTGAGGTCGTCGATGAACTGTCCGTAGGAAATCTGAGTGCTTGGCGTCGACGAGGCAAGAAACTGAAGTCCGATGGCACCAGCGATGACCGCTATCAGCACGAAGATCGTCCAGCGCGGCCATCCGTGGTCACCCCCGAATCGGCTGTTTTTTCCGTTTTCGCCAGGACCGGACGCGGGAGGGGGAGTTTCGGGACTCATGGCTGGCAGCCTAGAGGCCGGTTAGGGAAATCCCGATCGCGCCCAGCGCTCGCTGATTTACGGGGCGGTGAGATGGCCAGCAAATGATGCAGGCCCACGGCGACTATCGACGAGCGTCCAGCCATTGGGCACCGTCATCGAATCTGCATGGCGACGGCAGACGTCATAGTTCGCTGGGTGCGCTTCATCGGCGAGGACGTCGAGGAACACCGTTTGATCGCCATAGTTGTAGTCAAATGTGGCCGTTGCCGGAGAGCCGCACCCCGGTCGAGCGCACGAACGTGACATTTCCAAACGTTATCCCCGGTCACCGTTCAACTCGTGGACCTCGGGCCGGTAGCCTCGCCGCCGTGGCCAAGCCTCGTAACAGTGCAGACAATTCTTCGGAACCGAAACGGCCAGCGCCGTCGTCGCGTACGAACGGACCAACCGGAGGGCCGCGAACTCCCAAAGGCAAGATTCCCGTCGCTGCCGAGTCTGCAAAACGATCGCGGCGATTTCTCAGTGGTAGTTCGCCGGCATCGAAGAGCACCAATTCGACGACGAATTCGAACGATGGTGCCGACGATGTAGCAACTGACGCTCCTAGAAAATCGAAGTACGCCTACGGGGCCGGCGCACTCATCATCATCTTTATCGGCGCTCAACTCGTTTCTTCATTGGTGTACGCGCTCGTGCAGTCACGGACCACGTACGACTTCACAACTCCAGCCGGTGTCGGAGCCGCGGTGGGGCAGGCCAGTAGTCAGTTTGCTGCCGGGCAAATGTTCTCGATTGCTCTACCGCCACCGCTCTGGCTGACGGCGATTATGCAGATTCCTTTGTGGCTCGGCCTTGGCGGCGCTCCAATTTGGTTCGCCATCAAGAAGGGCAAGGGTGTAGTCGCTGACCTTGGTCTTCGGATGAAACTCGTTGACGCGCCGATCGGTTTGGCGGTTGGCGTTGCTTGCCAGTTGATCCTTGTTCCACTCGTGTACCTCGCATTGCGACCGATCTTGGGGGTCAAAGATGTCTCGGCCGCGGCGCGTGAACTCACCGATCGAGCGACTGATCCGCTGTCAATTGTTCTCGTGTTCCTCATTGTCGGAATCGGGGCGCCAATTGCTGAGGAGATTTACTTCCGCGGCATGGCTCAGCGTATTTTCGGGCGCCGTCTCGGGCCATGGGCCGCGATCCTCGCTGCGGCTGCGTTCTTTGCCGCAACCCATCTGCAGCCCTTGCAATTCCCGGCGCTGTTGCTGTTCGGAGTGGTACTCGGATTCATGGCGTGGCGGAGTGGCCGAATCGGACCTTCAATCTGGGCGCATGTTGGATTCAACGTGGTAGCCGCAACCGGTCTTCTCTTTCATATCGGTCCATCATGAGCCCGGTGACCGGCGAATCATTCGTTCGGATGTCACCATGGTCTGGTCATGACTGAGGACGATCTCTTTACAAAGCCGGTTCAACCGTTGGCTGAAGTGGATCGAGACGATCCGATTGTTGCTGGCCTCGGTCGAGCCATCGATCCTCCGAATCGTTCAATCCAGGCGTTGCAGGGGCTTGGCCGTGCGTTTCGATCATTAGGTCGCTGGGGGCCGGAAAGCTGGATCACGCTCGCGATCGTCGCGGCCTGCGTGTTGTTCACCTTCACGCAATTGAGTCCGAGCGATGTCTTCTCTTCGTCGACGCCGGCTGGCGGCGATATGGGTGCACACGTGTGGGGTCCTGCATACATGCGCGACCACCTTCTGCCGTCATTTCGACTCACTGGATGGTCACCAGATTGGTACGCGGGGTTCCCTGCGTATCAGTTCTATATGGTGCTCCCGTCGCTTGCGATTGCACTTTTAAGTTTCGTCATCCCGTACGGAATTGCGTTCAAACTCATTGCAATCAGCGGTGTCCTGACGTTACCAATTGCGTGCTGGGCCTTTGCGAGACTGACACGGCTTCCGTTTCCTGCGCCGCCGTTATTTGCGGTTGCCGCGACGGCCTTCCTCTTCGATCGATCGTTCTCGATCTATGGAGGGAACATTGCTTCAACCCTTGCTGGCGAATTCGCGTTCTCTATCTCTCTAAGTTTCGCGATTTTGTTTCTCGGAGTTGTCGGTAGGGGGCTTGAGACGGGGCGACAGCGAGTTATCGCTCCAATCCTCCTCGCCCTCACTGGGCTTTGTCATCTGATCCCCTTCCTGTTTGCCATCGGTGGGGCGATCGTCTGGCTGGTCATTTCGCTAGCCCGGAAACCTGGATTCCTGAAGCGAGTGTGGTGGCTCGCATGCACCGGCGTTGTTGGCGCTGCCCTCGTTGCATGGTGGCTGGTGCCGTTCTATTTACGTTCCGGATACATGAACGACATGGGCTGGGAGAAGAAGACCAATTATGTGGATCTTCTTTTCCAACGCAAAATTCTCGATCCGCAACTCGTGAATTCACCGCCAATTCAATGGGTACTCGTCTTGGCATTGTTGGGTGTCGTGATGTCGCTTGCGTGGAAACGTCGCGGAGGATTATTCCTTACGGTGTTGGGTACGCTCACTGCGATCGCCGTCGTGGTTTTGCCGCAGGGAAAACTGTGGAACGCGCGGTTGTTGCCGTTCTGGTTCTTGATCCTGTATCTGCTCGCAGCGCTGGGTGTAGCTGAACTTGGGCGAACGATCGCGTCTCTCACTTCGCGTGATCCCGATATTCCGCGACGGTCCGTCACAATCGCTACTGCGCTGATTGCTGCGTTGATCGGAATCACTGTTCTTGCCATGCCGCTTCGGGCGATGCCCGACACAATCGCGCTGGGGCCCATCAAGATCGATGTTGGGGGAGTGCGAGCTGACGGTCGCTACCACTGGCTGTTTCTATCGACCAAAGAGTCGAGTTTCGTGCCGTCCTGGGCACGATGGAATTTCAGTGGTTATGAAGGTAAGCCTGCCTATCCCGAATATCACGACATCGTGCAAACGATGAGTGGGCTTGGCCAAAGCAACGGTTGTGGTCGAGCGATGTGGGAGCACGAAGAACAGCACGATCGTTATGGCACGCCAATGGCCCTCATGTTGTTGCCGTTCTGGACTGATGGCTGCATCGGTTCGATGGAAGGTCTGTATTTCGAAGCATCAGCAACAACGCCGTTTCACTTCCTGAATCAGGACGAGTTGTCATACGGGGCTTCGAATCCACAACGAGACCTTCCGTACGTGCCCGGTCCAGCCGACCAAACGCAGTTCGATCTTGGTGTTCAGCATCTTCAGATGCTTGGGGTGAAGTACTACATGGCCATCACCGAGCAGATGATTTCTTACGGCCAGAAAAACTCATCACTGAAGCAGGTTGCAGCTTCTGGTCCTTGGGTTGTTTTCGAGGTTGCCGACTCGCCGTTGATCGAACCGCTCGATAACAATCCGGCAGTACTCACCGGAATCGCGCCGAAGAAGTGGCTTGGGGCCGTTACGCCTTGGTATCTCGACCCGACCGCGTGGAACATTTGGCCGGCGGCGGGTGGCCCGGATTCTTGGCAGCGAATCGCTCAAGGCGAGACTCCAACAGCGACACCTACGACTCCGATGGCGGTTACCAATATCGCGACCGGAACCGACACGATCTCGTTTGATGTCACTCGACCAGGTACACCAATTCTCGTAAAAGTTTCCTACTTCCCCAATTGGGAGGTTTCAGGTGCGCAGGGTCCATGGCGAGTCGGACCGAACCTGATGGTGGTCGTGCCTACCTCGAACCATGTGTCGATGCACTTCGGTATGACAACGGTCGATTGGTCAGGTTGGCTCATCACGATTCTCGGGTTGGTTGGCCTCGTGCTGCTGTGGCGGGCCGGTCCGATTGCGATGCCTGATGCCATGCCATGGCGCCGGCCTCGTTCGGAAGTAACTGATGAGTCGCACGAAGAGCAAGGTGAACAACTCGAGACCCCGATTTCGCCGTTAGGAGACTCTCCTAACGCGAGTGAACCGCAATCGTCGGAACCTCAATGGGAGTGAACTCTCGGCGAGTTGAAATTATTGCTGCCGCCGTTGTCGGGGGTTCTGTTGCGACCATCTTGGGTTCGCGATGGCAGCGGGGCCTTTCATCGGTCCGCTCTGACCTCCGTCGGAGACGAGGGCTTCCTTCCGCCCCAGGAGTCGTTCGACTCAGCGTCATTGTGCCCGCGTTCAATGAAGAAGCTCAGATTCCCTCAACAATCTCGTCGTTACGCGATGGCTTGGCTTCGTTCGTTTCGCGATCGGATCTCGAAATCGTTGTCGTCGATGACGGTTCGTTTGATGGGACGGCCGCTGCGGCGCGCTCGGCTGGGGCCGACCTCGTTGTACGGCACGACGCCAACTTGGGAAAGGGTGCAGCGGTACGGACCGGTGTGCTTGCCGCCAATGGGCGGTCAATCGTTTTTACCGATGCGGATCTGTCCTATTCACCGGAACAGATTCCTGCGCTTGTTGAATTGCTCGAAGAAGGCTGGGACGTCGTTGTCGGAAGTCGTCGTCATACCGACACCACGACATTGGTAAAGGCGCGACGATTGCGTGAAGTCGGCGGGCGCGTTATCAACCTTCTCACTAGGGCCGTGTTATTGGGGCGCTATCGGGACACGCAATGTGGACTCAAGGGTTTCCGGTCCGATGTTGCACGACTTATTTTTTCGCACACAATGGTCGATGGATTCGCGTTCGATGTTGAGGTCTTCCATCTGATCGAGCGCTACCACCTTTCCTTGACCGAAATTCCGGTGACGATTGAAAACTCCTCACGATCATCGGTCCGGGTGGCTCGTGATGGGCTTCGGCTTCTTCGTGATCTCCTGCGCGTGCGGCGATGGTCAGTCGAGGGTCGCTACGACCTCACAGCCAATGACCTTCTCGTGACTGGCACTGTGAAGGACGTCACCACCCCCGAAGTGGGCGACCCTCTCAACTAAGGTCGCACCCCATGGCCCCCCACGATGCTGTCGCCATGGATGCCATTTTCAAGGCGTACGACATTCGCGGCACTGTTCCCGATCAACTCGATGCTGCGCTCATGGAACGCATTGGCGCAGCATTTGCGCGTTTCGCCGCGGACACAACGGGTGCCGGCTCAATCCTCATCGCCCACGACATGCGTCCATCAGGGCCAGAGTTTGCTGAGGCATTTGCGCGAGGGGCGACCGGTCAAGGTCTTGATGTCGTTCATCTTGGTTTGGCTTCGACCGATCTTCTCTTTTTTGCTGCCGGTCGCTTTGATATGCCCGGAGCCATGCTCACTGCCTCACATAATCCGGCGCAGTACAACGGCGTGAAGTTGTGTCTTGCTGGGGCGAAGCCCATTGGGGCCGAGACAGGGCTTTTCGATATTCGCGACATGACCGTCAGTGGTCTCAACCCTGTCAACAAGCAGGGGAGCGTTTCTTCCCGCGACGACGCGCTGAGCATCTTCGTGACACATGTCCACTCATTCATCGATCCGAACGTCTTGCGTCCGCTGAGCGTCGTCGCTGACACCGCAAACGGTATGGGTGGGCTTACTGCTCCTGCGGTGTTTGCTGATCTCCCATTCACACTCGATGTTCTCTATGGTGAACTTGACGGAACATTCCCGAATCATCCCGCCGATCCGATTCAGCCCGAAAATCTGCGCGATCTGCAAGAGCGTGTCCTCTCTGTTGGAGCCGACGTGGGCTTGGCATTCGATGGCGATGCTGATCGCGTCTTCTTGGTCGACGATGCTGGCGAGCTCGTCTCTGGTTCACTCACCACTGCGATCGTGGCCGACTCGATGCTCACAAAGCATCCAGGTGAAATTGTTCTTCACAACCTGATCTGTTCAAAAGCCGTGCCCGAGGTCATTGTCGAACGCGGAGGCACCCCGGTGCGCACGCGAGTCGGCCATTCGTACATCAAGCAGGTCATGGCCGAGACGGGCGCGTGTTTCGGTGGCGAACACTCTGGCCATTACTACTTCCGCGACAATTATCGTGCTGATTCGGGCATCATCGCCGCTATGGCAGTGCTTGAAGTCATGTGTGCTTCGGGTCAGAAGCTTTCTGAACTTCGCAAGCCATTCGAGCGTTACGTTGCATCAGGTGAACTCAATACTGAAGTGCCCGATCCACTTGCAGTCATTGAATTTGTTGCAGAGCGATTTGCTTCCGCCGAACAAGACCGTCTCGATGGATTGACAATTGATCTCACGACGGGAGCCTCTGCGAATCCTGACGATCCGTGGTGGTTCAATCTGCGTCCCTCGAACACCGAACCACTTCTTCGCCTCAATCTTGAGGCGTCAGACGGGGCAGCCTGTGCTCGCCACGTTGCCGAGATCCGTGCCCTCATCGCTGAAGCGGCCGGCTGAAAGAGCCAAGGAGCTCCTATGTCACTTGATCCTCAACTCCTCGAAATCCTGGCCTGTCCTCAAGACAAGGGACCGTTGCTGTATTTCGCCGACGACAATCTTCTTTACAACCCTCGTCTGCAGCGCGGGTATGAAGTTCGAAATGACATCCCGATCATGCTCATCGATGAGGCTCGCGTCATTGACGATGCTGAACACGCGCAGTTGATGGCGAAAGCATCAGCGAACTCTGTCAAGCCAACCTTTGAGGTCTGAGGAGTGATCCTTGACACCTTCGGGATGTTCGACGCAGCCGCGGCATTTCCTGAACAACTCGCACGGGCGCTTGACGCGTCGCGGCTCGCATTGGAAAATGTGTCTCTACCCGCCCACGATGACATCGCAAACGTTGTTTTGTTGGGAGCCGGAGCAGCTGGGCAGGCCGGCGCAATTGTGCTCGAAGCCGTTGGCCCAACGATTTCGATCCCCATTGTCGTGCACCGTGGATATGGGGTACCCAATTTTGTCGATGCATCGACGCTTGTCGTTGCTCTCTCGTTCGATGGCGACACTGCCGAAACCTGTGAAGCTGCGCACGATGCACTTGCCGATGGCGCATCGGTTGTCTGTGTAAGTGGGGGAGGAGCCCTCCAAGCGTGGGCGAAGGCGAATGGTCTTATTCACTTGCCGGTCATCCCCGACGCCCCGGTTGAGCGGGCAGCGCTCGGTGCTCTTTCGGTTCCTGTTCTGCTACTCCTTGAGCGACTCGGCCTGTACCCGGGCGCCGAGGCATGGATCGAGCTCGCGATTTCCCAGACCACAGTGCGACGAAATGAACTCATTGCTGAGGACAACGTTGCGCGTCGCCTTGCGCGTCGTTTAGGCCGGACATTTCCGATTATCTACGGCGGTAACGGTCCGGGCGGAGTCGCCGCTGATTGCTGGAAATCGCAGTTCAATCTGAACGCAAAAGTCGCGGCATTTGCGAATCAGGTTCCCGAACTCACCCATGACGAGATTGCCGGATGGGGCCAAGACGGCGATGTCACTCGTCAGGTGTTCCAAGTATTTATGCTCCGACACGATTTCGAACACCCGCAAGTTGCCAGCCGCCTCGTCGAGGTTGAAGAAGTGCTGGTTGAGGTCGTCGGCGCGGTGCATGTTGCGAATGCCGCGGGCGAGGGACTCTTGGCGCAGATCTTCGACCTTGAACTCCTTGGCCAATTCGTTTCCCTCCACGCTGCGGTCGAACAGGGTGTCGACCCTGGCCCAGTTCCGGTCGTGGCAGAGATTGCGTCACGCGTCGGAGACGTCTGAGCCGTCTAGACTTGCACCAGGCTGAACGCAGGGTCAGAGGGCCACAGCCTCACAACCGGTCGTCACTGTGCTGATCTCCTTTCGGAGGTTTGGTTTCGGCGTCCGACATTTCCCTCTTGAATGACCCCCTAACCGGATTCCCCGGACCGCACAGAAAGTGCTGCATATGACTCTGACCGTTGACCGTTCTGATTCCGGCATTGATTACAAAGTTGCCGATCTCACCCTTGCGGGCTTCGGCCGCAAGGAGATCCAACTCGCCGAGCATGAAATGCCTGGTCTGATGTCGCTGCGCGCTGAGTTTGCTGACAGTCAGCCCCTCGCCGGCGCGCGTATTGCTGGTTCGTTGCACATGACGATCCAGACCGCAGTACTTATCGAAACACTCACGTGCCTCGGCGCCGATGTGCGTTGGGTGAGCTGCAACATCTTCTCGACCCAAGACCATGCCGCTGCTGCGACCGTTGTCGGCCCGACCGGGACCCTTGAACGACCTACTGGCGTTCCTGTTTTCGCTTGGAAGGGCGAAACTCTTGAGGAGTACTGGTGGTGCACCGAGCAGATCCTTCGCTGGCCTGACGGTGGCGGTCCGAACATGATTCTTGACGATGGTGGCGACGCCACACTTCTCGTGCATAAGGGAGTGGAGTACGAGCGCACAGGGATCGTTCCCGACACCACCGAGGATGATTCGGAAGAGTGGGCGATTGTTCTCGATGTTCTCCGTCGCACGGTGGCGAACGAGCCCGAGCTTTGGCACGGAGTTGCCGCAGGCATCAAGGGTGTCACTGAAGAAACCACCACAGGCGTGCATCGTCTTTACCAAATGCAAGAAGCAGGACAACTGCTCTTTCCCGCTATCAATGTGAATGACTCCGTTACAAAGTCGAAGTTCGACAATCTTTATGGGTGTCGTCACAGTTTGATCGACGGCCTTAACCGTGCGACCGATGTCATGATCGGCGGAAAGGTTGCTCTCGTTTGTGGTTATGGCGATGTTGGCAAGGGTTGTGCAGCTTCACTGCGTGGCCAAGGCGCTCGTGTCATCATCACCGAAATCGATCCGATCTGTGCGTTGCAAGCAGCGATGGAGGGCTACCAGGTAGCTCGCCTCGAAGACGTTCTCGACACGATTGATATCTACGTAACAGCTACAGGCAACTTCAACATCATCACCGCCGAACACATGGCCAAGATGAAGCATCAAGCCATCGTGAGCAACATTGGTCACTTCGATAACGAAATTGATATGGCTGGCCTCAAGAAGATGAGTGATGTACAAAAAGTAAACATCAAGCCTCAGGTCGACGAATATGTCTTCCCCGACGGTCACTCAGTGATCGTGCTCGCTGAAGGTCGTCTGATGAACCTTGGCTGTGCGACTGGCCACCCCAGCTTCGTGATGTCGAACAGTTTCTCGAATCAGGTCATCGCACAGATCGAGCTCTACGGACACAACGAAACCTACGAAAAGCAGGTGTACACGCTCCCCAAGCATCTCGACGAGAAGGTGGCAATGCTTCACCTCGATGCGCTGGGTGTGAGGCTCACCAAGCTCACCGAAGAGCAGGCGTCGTACCTCGGCCTTCCAGTTACGGGCCCGTTCAAGTCTGATCACTACCGGTACTGATACCGTCCGACCCGTTCGAGGCCATTTTGGTCTCGGACGGGTCACGCCTGTTGGCCCAATGGTCTTTGGGGGTTGTCATGGAGCAGTTGTCGGGCAAGGTCGTGGTCGTCACCGGAGCAGCGAGCGGCATTGGGCTCGCACTTGTCAAGCGTTTCGGTGCCGAGGGCATGAAGATCGTCATGGCCGATATCGAGGTGCCGGCGTTAGAGGCAGCATCTGCCTCACTTCCAGCATCGATTGAACGCGTCACTGTTGCCTGCGATGTTTCCGACGGCGATCAGATCGAGGCGCTTCGTCGAACTGCGATCGATGCCTTTGGCGCCGTGCATGTTGTTTGCAATAACGCAGGCGTTGGTGGAGGCGGGTCAATGGCCGACATCAATATCGCAGACTGGAAGTGGGTCATCGATGTTGACCTTTGGAGCGTCATCCACGGCGTCCGCGTCTTCCTTCCGGGATTACTTGAACAGGGCGAAGGCCACATCGTGAACACTGCCTCTGTTGCCGGTCTGTTCTCGGCACCATTCATGGGCCCCTACAACATCGCGAAGTATGGCGTGGTCGCGCTGTCCGAGACTTTGTGCAGCGAGCTGGCAATGCAGCAATCGCCGGTTGGTGTCTCAGTGCTGTGTCCCTCTTGGGTGAAGACAAAGATCGCCAGCTCGGCGCGCAACAAGCCAGGAGTCAGCTCCGAAGAAGTCGACATGATTTCCGAACTCGCAGGGCCAATGATCGACGCCGGCATGGATCCCGATCTTGTCGCCGACGCGGTGATCGACGCGGTGAAGTCGAAGAAGTTCTGGATCACAACGCATGACGACACACCGGCTGCTGTCACCTTGCGGACACGTTCCATCATCGACGGAACAAACCCACCGCAACTCATGCACTGAGTGGCAACCATTCAGACGGTTCCTGCCATTGCCGAAAGTCCGGCTGACCCATGTCGTCATTTGGAGCGTTCGGTAGTTTACCGCGGTGCTCCCGTGGTGGCGTGGTTCTATCAATAGGTTTCTCGAACAGTGGTTCCCAACTTCGTGCGCGCGTTGCGGTTCCCTCGGTGGTTCACCGTGTTCCATCTGTATCGGTCAGTTCGTTGGCGCTGCACCAATCCCTGAAATTCCGCCGCTCCAACGCGTCGCTGCGCTCCTTCGGTACGACGAAACCTCTCGCCCATTTATCGCTGATCTGAAATATCACGGCGGATGGAGTGTGGCTCGGGGGCTCGCTCCGGCTCTGGCGTTCCTACTTGACGACACGATTGGTGCCAACAAACCGGATGTGGTCCTGACGTGGGCTCCCACGACTCCCGAGCGAGCTCGCCATCGCGGGTTCGATCAGGCGGAGGTGCTCGCGAGGGAACTGGCCCATCGGTCTGGTCACCGTGTCCAGCGCACGCTCCGTCGGCTGCCTGGCGAGCATCAGACCGGCCGAAACCGCTCTGAGAGGTCACAGGGAGTCCGATTCGTCTCCGTGGGTACAGTTCCAGAGGCCATCGTCTTGGTCGATGACGTGGTGACGACAGGATCCACGATGGCTGCTGCGGCCAAAGTATTGCTTGGAGCGGGGGCAGTAACGGTTCTCGGACTGGCAGTAGCTGCCACCCCGGACCGGCTGATGCAGTGAGTCTGGGTGGCGAGTGGCGTTCTCACCCTCTCCTCACCCTCCTCTGACCGTGACCTCAGGAACGCATCGGTAGACTCGCCGTTCTCATGGCCATCTTTGACAAAATTCTGCGCGCCGGCGAAGGCAAGAAGGTACGGGCTATTGAATCCCTCGTGCCTGAAATCAATGCCCTCGAACCCGAAATCGAACGGTTGTCCGACGAAGCACTCGCTCACCGGACCATTGAGTTCCGTGAGCAATTGGCCAATGGCGCTGACCTCGAGGACATCCTTGTCGATGCATTTGCCGTCGTTCGCGAGGCCGCTCGCCGCGAAATTGGCCAGCGTCACTATGACGTCCAGATGATGGGCGGAGCGGCGCTTCATTTCGGATGGGTCGCAGAAATGAAAACCGGCGAAGGTAAGACCCTTGTCTCAACGCTCCCGGTCTATCTCAATGCCCTCGCTGGCAATGGCGTTCACATCGTCACGGTGAACGATTACTTGGCCACTCGAGATTCCGACTGGATGGGGCGTGTTCACCGTCGCCTCGGAATGTCGGTCGGACTCGTGATCCCCGGAATGAACGATCCAGTAGTGAAACGAGCGCAGTATGCGTGCGATATCACCTACGGAACAAATAACGAATTCGGATTCGATTATTTGCGCGACAACATGGCGATGAGCCGCGCTGAGCAAGTGCAACGTGGCCGGTCCTATTGCATCGTCGACGAAATCGACTCGATCCTCATCGACGAAGCACGTACACCGCTGATTATCTCAGGCCGCATCGCCGATGCAGCAAAGATTTACTATCAGTTCGCCTCAATCGTGCGTGGCCTCAAGCGTGACGTTCATTATGACGTCGATGAAGAGAAGCGAACCGTTGCGCCAACCGACGAAGGTGTCGAGGCGGTTGAGCGTGCCCTCGGTGTCGACAACATGTACGACGAGGTTTCTCAGAATCTTGTGCATCAGTTGCAGGCTGCACTTCGGGCCAAGGAACTGTTCAAACGGGACAAGGACTATGTGGTCCAGCATGGTCTGGTAAAGATTGTTGACGAGTTCACCGGCCGCATTCTCGACGGTCGTCGCTGGTCTGAAGGTCTGCATCAGGCCGTTGAGGCCAAAGAGGGCGTGAAGATCGAGGAAGAGAATCAGACCCTCGCCACGATCACTCTGCAGAACTATTTCCGCATGTACGAAAAACTTGCTGGAATGACGGGTACGGCAGAAACCGAGGCGTCAGAGTTTCTGTCCACCTACAACCTTCACGTGGTTCCGATCCCAACGCATCGGCCGATGGTGCGACTCGATAAGGGTGACCTCATCTACAAGAGCGAGGACGCCAAGTTCAACGCAGTGGTAGATGACATCGCTGAACGCAGCGAAGCAGGGCAGCCTGTTCTCGTCGGAACCATCTCAGTCGAGAAGTCAGAAACCCTCTCGCGTTATCTCAATAAACGTGGAGTGGCCCACGAAATTTTGAACGCCAAACTGCATTTCCGTGAGGCCGATATCGTCGCGCAGGCTGGTCGCCTCGGAGCAGTGACCGTGGCTACCAACATGGCCGGTCGTGGTGTCGACATCCTCCTCGGAGGAAACGCCGAAGGTCTTGCCGCACGCGATCTTGCGGCTGAAGGTCTCGATCCGGAAACTGAAGAGGGTCAAACACGTCTCGCGGAACTGTTCGCGCTGCATGAACCGGAATGTCGCGAAGGTGGCGACAAGGTTCGTGAGCTAGGCGGTCTCTACGTTCTTGGCACCGAGCGTCATGAAAGCCGACGAATCGATAATCAGCTTCGTGGTCGTTCTGGCCGTCAGGGCGACCCTGGCGAAAGCCGTTTCTATCTTTCGCTTGAAGACGACCTCATGCGCTTGTTCGCGACCGGTGCCATGAACTGGGTCATGGGTAAAACCCTCGACGACGATGTGCCGATCGAAGCCAAGATGGTGAGCAAGGCCATCGAACGGGCGCAGAACACCGTTGAACAACGAAACGCCGAGATACGTAAAGACGTCCTCAAGTACGACGAGGTCATGAACGAGCAGCGCAAAGTGATCTACAGGCGCCGCGATCAGATCCTCGATAACGCCGACCTTCGTGACGAAGCGATGGGCTATCTCGCCGAGGCGATCGACACGACCATTTCCACCTTTTGCGTCAGCGACGAAACAGGCGAGTGGGACCTTCACGGACTGCATTCCGAGGTCGCAGCGATGTGGCCGACTGAACTCAGCGAAGAACACCTTCACGAGGCGCTGACGACCGATGATCTCTACGAAATGACCATGGGTGAAGCGACTGCGTATTACGAGCGTCGCGAAGCCGAATTCGGTGAAGACACCATGCGCGAAGTTGAGCGTCAGGTGATGCTGCGCATCATCGATCAGAAGTGGCGTGAGCACCTCTACGAGATGGACTATCTGCAAGAGGGCATCAACCTTCGTGCGATGGGCCAGAAGGATCCACTCGTTGAATGGCAGCGTGAGGGTTACGAGATGTTCGGCTCGATGATGGCCGCCGTTGCGACCGACTTCGTCACCTATGTCATGCACGCTCAGGTGACGGTGACCGAGCAGAACTCGGCCAACGAACCTCAGGTCTCGAATCTGCAGTACACAGCGCCTGTCGATCCCAGTGAAGCTCCGAGCGGCTTGCAAGCCGCGGCCCGAGCGCAGGCGGCTGCAGAAGGTCTCGAAGCCCCCGTTGAGGCAATCGAAGAGGTCAACAACGCTCCAGTCGTGAAGAGTGAATGGGACAAGACGCCCCGGAATGCTCCATGCCCCTGCGGATCGGGCAAGAAGTTCAAACTCTGCCACGGCGCATGAGGGACTTCTCCGACGACCTCGCCGACCTTCGTCGTCGTATTGACGAGGCAAGAGTTTATTTGCGCATTGAAGAACTGATGATTGCGCGCCCGCAACTTGAGACGGAAGCAAGTCGCCCTGATCTCTGGGACGATCCCGACCTGGCACGAAAGATCAATGGCGAACTTTCCGCCTGCACCGAGGATCTTGAGCTCTACGAACAGTTGACCTCCCGTCTTGAAGACGCAGAGATCTTGCACGAACTAAGTCGTGAAGAAGGTGACGAGGCGGTTGAAACCGAAGTCGAAGGAGCTATGGCTGCTTTGGCATCCGATCTTGGCGAACTCGAATTACGCGCATTGTTCACCGGCGAATACGACGACACCAATGCAATCTGCGAAATTCAGTCGGGTGAAGGCGGTGCCGATGCGCAGGATTGGGCGAACATGCTCTTGCGTATGTTCCTCCGTTGGGCCGAAAAGCGTGGCTTCGATGTCGAACTTGATGAAGTCTCTGCCGGCAGCGAAGCGGGAATCTCGTCAGCCACGTTCTTGGTGAACGGTCGCCATGCCTACGGTCGATTGCGTTCGGAGCACGGCGTGCACCGATTGGTTCGCATTTCGCCATTCAACGCACAAGGCAAACGCCAAACTGCATTTGCTGCATTGAAGGTCACTCCGTTCCTTGAAGACGTCCCCGACATCGAGGTCGATGAAAAGGACCTTCGCATCGATACGTATCGTTCCTCGGGCGCCGGCGGTCAGCACGTCAATGTCACCGATTCAGCGGTGCGCATTACCCATCTGCCAACCGGAATCGTGACGTCCTGTCAGAACGAGCGCAGCCAGCATCAGAACAAGGACCGAGCAATGCAGATCCTTCGGGCGAAATTGGCAGAACGTCAGCGCGAGGAACGACTGGCGGAACTTTCGAATATCCGTGGTGAACAGCGATCTGTGGGCTTCGGCAGCCAGATTCGTTCCTATGTGATTCAGCCCTATCAAATGGTGAAGGACCTTCGCTCGGGCTACGAAGTCGGCAATGTCGATGCAGTCTTCGATGGCGACCTCGATGGCTTCATGGAGGCGTACCTTCAGTGGGAACGCAGTGGCACCGATATCGCAGGCGAATAACGCCTAAGCGAGGGCCACGAGTTCAAGCGACTCGGCCGAGAAGTAATCGAGCTGACCATCGGGCATGAGCAAGATGCGATCAGGCGCAAGCGCTTCCACAAATTCAACGTCATGGCTGACGATGACCATTGTGCCTGGCCACGCAGCAAGTGCTGCTCCAGTCGCTGAGCGTGACATGGGGTCAAGGTTGTTCGTCGGCTCATCGAGTAGCAGAAGATTGTGATTTCCTGCGACGAGCTGAGCCAGTGCAAGTTTGGTTTTCTCTCCGCCGGAGAGAGTTCCTGCATCCTGAAAAACCTTCTCGCCGCTGAGCCCAAACATGCCGAGTAACGCTCGGACTCCTTCATCGCCGAGTTCGGAGTCTCGGCGCATGTGTTCAATCATCGAAACACCGGAATCGATTCCTTCGTGCTCCTGCGCGTAGTAGCCGGCAGAGACGTTGAGACCGAATTCAAACTCCCCGAGGTCAGGCTCTGACTTTTCCGCCAAGATTTTCAACAGGCTGGTTTTGCCAGCCCCGTTGAGACCCATTACGAGAAGTCGTTCGCCTCGGCCAACATCGAAGGAGACATCAGCGAAGACATCGTTAGATCCGTAACTCTTCCAGAGACCGTTTGCAGTGAGGACCGTTCGACCGCAACTTGCAGGTGGAGGGAATCGAAGTTCGATTGTGCGTCGTGCGGTTGGCGCTTCAACTTGGTTCGTTCGGATTCGTTGAGCTCGGTTATCAAGGTTCTTTGCGACGCGAGCGCGTTTTGCGGTCTGGCCGCGCATCGAATCGGCAAGAGTTGAGAGGCGTTTGATCTCATTTTGCTGGCGTTCGGCCATCTTGTTGAGTCGCTCTTCGTCAAGTTCCCGCGACACGAGGTATTGGCTGTAAGTGCCGCGATATTCAACGATTTCACCGGTTGCTTCTTCTGCTTCGCGGTCGAGGTGAATGACACGCGTGATCGCTTCGTCGAGAAGATCGAGATCATGGCTAATAACGAGAAGGGCACCGCGGTACGCGCGAAGAAACGTGAGAAGCCAGTCACGGGCATCGGCATCTAGATGGTTCGTCGGTTCGTCGAGAAGGAGAAGGTCGCTGCCAGCGAAAAGGATGCGCGAGAGTTCAAGGCGACGCCGTTCGCCGCCGGAGAGCGCCCCGATCGGCAATTCCAAGCGGTCGGGGCGAAGGCCGAGACCATCGACGAGCTTGCGGGCTTCGGACTCAGCGGCGTAGCCACCATCGATCTCAAATCGCTCCTGAGCATTGGTGAATCGAGTGATGTTCTGCTCAGAAGGGGCGTCTTCCATTGCTTGGCGAAGAGTCTCAAGCCGCTTGGCGGCAGCGTCGAGGCCCCGGCCGGAAAGGACGTGGGTGATGGCGAGTTTTTCTGGATCAACGGCGTCCTGACGGGGATCCTGAGAGAGGTAGCCCGTTCCTCCCGACCGTTCGACGGTTCCGCGCTTTGGGTCGTTATCGCCGCCGAGAACACGGAAAAGTGTGGTCTTCCCAGCACCATTTCGCCCTACTAAACCGACCTTGTCCCCGGCCTGAACCTGGAAGGTGGTCCCATCAACGATGGTCTTCCCCCCGATCTCAACTACGAGGTTTCGGACGCTAAGCACCGATCAAGTCAAGCACCCCTGCGGGGGTCTCCCGACATCGGTGTCTTTGTGAGCATGGTTTGACGGCTCGACTACCGCCGAGGTGACGGCCAAGCGCTGCGGAAAATGGCTACAGGGTCACCCTTGCGGCGGAGAGATTCAACGTGATTGAGGAGTTCTTGATCGACGCCGTCGAGTCCCGATGCTTCGGCGTCGACGCCACCGCCGCCGTTGGTGAGTGCTTGTGCAAGATCAGTGCGACCGGCGGCCATGAGTTGATGTTCCAACTCGAGTTCATCGACGAAGAACTGCGCGCGATCACTAGGGGAGAGCGGATCCCAACCAGCGATGAAGGTCATATACGGGTCGGTACGGAACCATCTGATTTCGTCGGCGCTCACGATCCAGAGAATGCCTACTGGTTTGCGGCTTGAGATCGAACGTTCGGGGCCGAGATGGCTGACCATGTCATCTTCGGCGACAACATCAATGCCGGAGCGCTCGAGTTGCAGGCGGAGAGCATCGCCGTAGTCGCCGCGTACCGAACCCGTAGTGACTACCAGTAGGGGGCCCGAACCGTCGAGTGCCTGAAGCGTTGGCTCTAAAAATCCGTTGAGGACAATGCCGGTTGATGGGCTTGGGGGTTCGGCAGACGCGTTTGCGTCAAGGACGGGGCGCGTCGCCATGAGGGTGACGATCGTTGCTGTTACTGCAAGCAGACCTAGGGCGAAGTGACGGATACCTCGCGACTGGATCACTCGCATGAGCGATGACCAAAGCGACCAAGCAATCGAGAGCCACCAGAGAAGAGCGAGCACCCACCACCAACGCACGACCCAGTCGAAGACCGGCCCGATGACTCGTGAGGTCGCTATGACACCGCCGAGGCTTGCGGCGACAACGATGAGTTGAAAGCGAAGCGCTGCAAGCGCTCGAGTTCGCCGCGCAATCCAAGCGGATCCGGCCATGGCAATGAGGGGGAGGAGAAACACGATGATCCCGGAACCAAGGAGCGCTCCGTCGGTTCCTGCCAGTTCGACGCGACCAAGCCACGGTGCTGCAGGAAATCGAAGTTGGTCGGCAGCAATATGAAGTCCGGTGTTGAGACCCGCAGGTCGTTCTCCAGCCGAAAGGAAGTAGTGCGTTAACGCCCCGAGATTTCCTGTGCCTGCGATCTGATCGACAAAGACAGGCAGCCAACACCCGAAAAGAACAGCGAACGAGATGACTAGGACGAGCCGTCGTTGCCTGCGGTCGGAAGGAAGAAGGGAGCGAAAAGAGTCACTCCTCCATGAGAGAAGCGCGATGACGGCCGTAATCATCACGAGAATCGGGAGATATCCGATGTGACTCTGGAGTTCAAAGGAGACAACGAACAGGAGTGGTGGCCACATCCACGCGTCACCTTCAACGACAGACCAAGCCAGCAAAGCAATGAGCGCGAGTGGAAGGAGCGTGATGAACGGATTCCATGGATCGCGCATCATCGCTGGCCCCATTGCGTGCAGGAGCACAGCAGTTGCGGCCATGGTGCACGAGAGGAGAGCGAGCCGACCTCTGCGCCATGCCACCAAACTCATCGCAGCGATCGTGAGGGCATTCAGCGTTGCTGCCGCAGTGAGTAGCGCTTCGGGTTTATCGCCGAAGAGGTGATAGGGGATGGCGAGGAGCCAGTAAAGAAGCGGACCGGGGTGGTTCCAGCCAAATCGCGAATACGGGCCAACGAGCGGTGTTTGGCGTCCAACGTCTTCGACGCGAAGGTTGAGAACCGCCCAATCGCCGCTTGGCCGCCAAACGAGGTCGAGTGCAGTGCGACCTGCATCGATAAGCGGCCACATCACCAACCCTGTGAGCAAGATCGCTACGACGATGCATGCAACATTCCAAGGGTCTCGCCACCATGGCTCGTTCCCACGAGTTTCAGGATCGAGGTGCGTCGAGTCGGGCGATAGCAACGTCAGGTTCAAACGTCGTCGGGGTCGTACTCGCCACGTTCGTAACGGCGGCGTCGGCTGATCTGGTTGGCAAAGGCAACGATGCAGACCACAGCAAGGATGGCGAAGATCGCGACAAGGATCATGGAGAGAGCCTAGGCGGAACGGGACGAGAAAGACGATCGATCAGAGATCAGGGCCGCAAGGATCGCCCGATGATTTCTTTCATGATTTCGGTGGTTCCGCCGTAAATGGTTTGAATCCGGGCATCGATGTAGGCCCGAGCAATCGGGTACTCGAGCATGTAGCCGTAGCCCCCGTGGAGTTGTACGCACGAGTCGACGACCCGTTTTTGAAGTTCGGTTGTCCACCACTTCGCCATCGCAGCCTCTTCAACGGTGAGTTCATTGGCGTTGAGCGCCTCGATGCATCTATCGAGAAATACTTCGGCGATTTCAACCTCGGTGGCGATTTCTGCGAGCACGAATCGTGAGTTCTGGAAGGTGGCGATTGGCTGCCCAAAAGCCGTGCGGTCGTGGGTGTACTCGAGTGTCCATCGCAGAGCCTGCCGAGCTGCAGCGACTGCACTGACGCCGATTGAAAGTCGCTCCTGGGGAAGGTTGTCGACGAGGTGGGCAAAGCCCATTCCCTCGCTGCCGAGGAGATTGGCGGCCGGCACGCGCGCGTCGGTAAAGAAAAGTTCCGCGGTGTCTTGTGCGTGCAGTCCCACCTTTTCGAGATTTCGACCGCGTTCGAACCCAGGAGTGTCTCGCTCGATGACGATCAAGCTCATTCCCTTGTGTCGCTCTTTGGGGTCTGTCTTAACTGCGACGATCACCAGATCAGCGTTAATGCCATTGGTGATGAACGTCTTTGCTCCATTGACGACATAGTCGTCACCGTCCCGGATTGCCGACGTGGACATCGATGCAAGGTCGGAACCAATTCCAGGTTCGGTCATAGCAATTGCGGTGATGAGTTCACCGGAACAGATTCCGGGGAGCCAGCGTTGTTTCTGATCCTCTGTCGTCAACGAAAGAAAATACGGAAGGCAAACATCGTTATGAAGGGTGATGCCAAGACCGGCCGGCGCAAAGCCGGAATAGGCGAATTCTTCGTTGATGATGGTGTTGTAGCGAAAGTCTTCGACACCTCCGCCACCAAATTGCTCGGGTGCGTCGATTCCAAGAAACCCTGCTGCACCAGCAGCGGTGAACAGCGTCCGATCAACGATGCCGCCGTTGTCCCACCGTTCGAAATTGGGAGCAACCTCGCGCTCAATGAAGGTACGAACCGATTGACGAAACAGATCGTGTTCCTCGGTGAAAATCGTTCTGCGCATGGCCCGATCGTAGGGGACCGGTGCGATTTTGTACGGCCTGGATCCGACGACCAGAACAGCGGAGCGGGTATGGTTGAACAAGAACACGGGAGTCCGGGAGGCCGGGCTGAGAGGGAAGAGCCGATCTCTTCCGACCGTTGCACCTGATCCGGGTCATGCCGGCGAAGGAAGTTTTCGGTTCACGCTGGTTTGTGCTCGTTCGTGTCGTCCCGCCGTAGGTGCTCGACATGTCGAAACAGAATGAGATTGCAGCCCGTGCCGCCATCATCGTGATGGGTGGAGTGGCGCCCGATCTCGGGTTGGCTGCAGCGCTCGAGAGTAACGACGTGATCGTGATTGCCGCAGACTCTGGCGCCGTTCATGCCCATGCCGCCGGCCTTTCGATCGACATTGTTGTTGGTGATTTTGATTCGATCCCGCCGCTGCTTCTTCAGCAATTAGAGGGCGCAGGCGTTCGGGTTGAACGTCATCCTGCAGCGAAGGATGCCACTGACCTCGAACTCGCAATCGATGTTGCGATTCGGGAAGGGGCTGGCGTCGTCACGGTTGTGGGCGGACATGGCGGTCGCGTTGATCAGTCGCTTGCGAACGCGTTCGTCATCGCATCGTCGGCATACGCGCATATCTCAATGCACGCCATTCTCGACTCTGCGCTGGTTTCAGTCGTACATGGCGGGGGAGGCGTGACCTTTGTGGGGGCGCCTGGCGATGTCGTCACAATCCTTCCTCTGCACGGTGACGCGACAGGCGTGCGTACTGAAGGGCTTGAGTATCCACTCCGGGGCGAAACGTTGAAGGCGGGCACCACGCGCGGTGTCAGCAATGTCCTGCTCGCTCGTGAGGCCACTGTTTCTCTCGAATCGGGCACTGTGCTCGTAGTACGTCCAGGTCCCGAACTTCTTGTCAGTGAAGATGGAGAGAATTGATGAAGCGGTCGTTTGTTGTTGTTGCTCTTGCCCTTGCCGTACTCGCTGGGGCCTGTGGATCTTCGGGCTCGTCCTCGAAACCCACTGCGAGCGTTTCCCCTGTTCTCGTGAACGGCGCACTCCCGCACTTCGACACGCCGGTGACGTTGCGGGTGCTGACTCATGATTCGTTTGCAGTGACCCAAGCGGTATTGGACGAGTTTGAGACAGCAACAAATGTGAAAGTCGAACTGATCGCGTCTGGCGACGCGGTTGCGATGACGAATGCAGCAATTCTTACCGCCGGGAATCCCGTGGCCGACGTGATTTTCGGATTCGACGAAAATCTTTTGGGTTCTGTTCTTGAGAACAACTTACTTCAGGCGTACACGCCGCAGCGTTTGAGCGGAGCTGATCAGTCCTACGTGCTCGATACTTCGGGCATGGCAACGCCCATCGATCATGGCGATGTCTGCGTGAACTTTGATCGTGGAGCGTTCACAAAATCCGCGATCAAGATTCCGACAACCTTCGATGGACTCACGCAGGCTTCCGTGAAAAACGAGTTTGTTGTCGAAGATCCTGCGACGTCAACGCCAGGACTGGCTTTCATGCTTGCAACCATCGCCAGATTTGGTGGCGGCGATGATGGCTCAGCGAATGCCAAGTGGCTTTCGTACTGGAAGCAACTGAAAGCTAACGGTGTGAGCGTTGTCGATAGTTGGGAAACCGCGTATTACGGCAGTTTCTCTGGCGGGAGCGGAAAGGGCGACCATTCACTTGTTGTGAGTTATGCCTCGAGTCCTCCTGCAGAAGTGGAAGACACATCTCTGGCAGTGGACGATTCTCCGACGGGAGTGATCACCGACACCTGTTACCGACAAACAGAGTTCGCGGGAATACTCCGAGGAGCGGCAAACCCTCGAGCGGCGGCAGCCTTTCTCGAGTTCATGCTCGGCAGTTCGTTTCAAGCTGACGTACCCGGACAGATGTACGTGTATCCCGTTGTGACGGGTACGCCACTGCCTGACACATTCGCCAAGTACACCGCGCCGGTCGCGAATCCGCTGACACTGCCCTACGCGGATGTCGCAGCCAATCGCGATCGCTGGATCGCACAATGGTCGGCGCTCTTCCGCTGATGGTCTCTGCCTCAGAGTCTCGGGGAAGCAAGCGACGAAGCGCGTTCTGGCGACTTGTTGCGGCGACTCCACCCCTTGTTTTCCTGGGGGTGTTCTTCGCTTGGCCTGTGTTCGCAATCCTGCTTCGGGGATTGCGTCCGCATGGTACGTGGAACTTCGCCGTATTTGGCGAGGTCTTCTCAGACCCTTCGATGCGACGAGTGCTGTGGTTCACGCTGTGGGAGTCGATTGCGTCCACAGTTCTTTGTGTAGTCCTTGCGCTTCCAGCGGCGGCGATGTTTGCTCGCTATCGATTCAAGGGGAAGCGGGTGTTGTGGTCTGCGCTCCTTGTGCCCTTCGTGCTTCCAACGGTCGTCGTCGCTGTCTCGATGCTTGGTGTCGTGGGCGGGGGAGGACTCATAGGGGTCGATCTCAACGGAACTGTCTGGGCGATTCTTATCGCACATGTGTTTTTCAACTACGCCGTAGTGGTGCGCACGGTTGGGGCGACATGGTCAACGATTGATCCGCGTCTCGAAGAATCGGCTCGCGCCTTGGGAGCTGCTCCGCGGAGAGTATTCGTCGACATCACGTGGCCTCTGATCCGGTCATCGGTCGCGGCCGCCGCGTCGATCGTGTTCCTTTTTAGTTTCACTTCGTTCGGGATTGTCCTCATCCTCGGTGGCATCAGTCATCGAACGCTCGAGGTTGAGATTTACGACCAAACCGCGAAATTTCTTCATCTCGATATCGCAGCAGTGCTCGCCATTGTTCAACTTGTTGTCGTGGTTGCAATTTTGATGTGGTTCGGACGTTCCCAGCGCCGAAGGTCGGTACTTTTGGAGCAACGTTCAACATCCGAGACAGAGCGCTCCGCAGGAACCTCAGCGCAACGCTGGCTCATTCGTTCAAATCTTCTGTCTATGGCGGTGCTTTTTGGTGTTCCGTTGGGTCTGCTTGTTGTTCGTTCCTTTTCGACACCTAGCGGATGGGGGCTTGGCTTCTATCAAGCCCTCACTGACAGCAGAGGAGGGTCTACGTCGTTCGTTCCCCCAATCGACGCCATAGGGAATTCGTTACTGTTCGCATCGATAGCGACAGTGATTGCGTTGGCACTAGGCCTCAGTGCTGCGTGGGCGATCGTTGGTGACGGCTCTATGGGCTCGTCAAGGTTCAGCCGCTGGACCGATACGGCGCTCATGATTCCGCTCGGAACTTCTGCAGTGACCGTAGGTTTTGGATTTCTCATCGTGTTCGACGAGCCTCCGTTGAACCTCCGCTCGTCGCTGTTACTGATTCCCATCGCCCATGCGATCGTGGCCTTGCCGTTTGTCGTCCGATTGTTGGTGCCGGGGTTGCGGTCGATTGACCCACGCCTGAGGGAAGCCGCATCGATACTCGGAGCATCACCTCGTCGAGTCTGGTGGACCATCGATGTTCCAATTGTCGGTCGGGCACTTGCCGCCGCAGCCGGTTTCGCCTTCGCCGTTTCGCTGGGTGAGTTCGGAGCGACGGCGTTTCTGGCTCGTCCCGATCGTCCAACCATGCCGATTGCGATTTACCGCGCCCTTGGTCGTCCAGGCGACTACAACTTCGGTCAAGCAATGGCCATGTCGACAATTCTCATGGTGTTGACCGTTGTGGTCGTAACAGTCATCGATCGTTTCCGCCCCGCCGGCGTTTCGGAGTTCTGAAATGGATAGTGCATTCCTGTCGATCGATCATGTCTCCGTTCGTCACTCGAATTCGACCGCCGAAGCGTTATGCGATGTCTCGTTCGACGTGGCCGCTGGTGAGGTGATTGCAGTGCTCGGATCTTCGGGATCGGGGAAGACCACGTTGCTGCGTGCGATTTCTGGTCTTCAATCTGTGAGCGCGGGCAACGTTGTTCTCGACGGGGTCGACATCACAAAAACCCCAGCGCATTTGCGCGGTATCGGATTGATGTTTCAAGAGCACGCGCTGTTTCCGCACCTCGATGTTGCCGACAACGTGTCATTCGGATTGCGAATGGCCAAGATGCCCAAGCCCGATCGCAGTGAAAGGGTTGCCGAGGTGCTTGAACTCGTGGGCTTGGCGGGTTTCGGTTCTCGAGATATCGCTTCGCTGTCTGGTGGAGAACGGCAACGAGTTGCCCTGGCTCGCACGATTGCGCCCTCGCCTCTGCTCCTGCTTCTCGATGAGCCGATGGGATCGCTGGATCGTGTGTTGCGCGACCGACTCGTCTCTGAACTCGTAGATCTCATCGATCGGCTTGGACTCGCTGTCGTGTATGTCACCCATGACCGCTCGGAGGCCTTCGAACTGGCCGATCGCATCGCCGTGCTCGACCACGGGCAACTGGTGCAACTCGATACTCCTGCGATTCTTGATGCACATCCGGCGACGACGCACGTCGCCCAATTGCTCGGTCACCGCTAACTGCAGCAGTTGCGACACAATGGGGAAATGGATCTAACCGCAACCCTCGATGCAGCCTGCACGATCGAAAAATTGCGGACGTGGGTTGGTGACCTCAGTCGGTATCCAGAGTGGCTGACGATTGTGCCGCATGCTCAAAGCGAGCAGGGGAGCGACCCAAGTGCCTGGGCCGTTGAACTTCGGGCCAAGGTCGGTCCTATTGCCCGGTCGAAACGTCTGCGCATGATCCGCACATTCGATGATCCGGGCCACATCCGATTCGAGCGGGAAGAAACCGACGGTCGCAGCCATTCACCATGGGTGCTCGATGCTGTCATCGAGCCGATAGGTACTGGTGCCCGATTGACGATGGGACTTCATTACGGCGGCTCGTTCGGGGCGGGGCTCTTCGAGCGCCTTCTGGCCGACGAAATCGAAGCCTCGAAAGAAACTCTTCGCTCGCTAGTGGAATGAGGTCTCGCGCTTCCGTAGCGTGTGGCTATGACCGTGCAAGAAGATGCTGATCTCACCGCTGCCGATATTGCCTGGAACCTCGATCCGTTAGTCGAAGGCAAAGGCCAAGAGGGCGTCAACCAACTTCTTGATCAGGCTGAAGTCCTCACTGGTGAACTCGAGCAATGGCGGGGTCGGATCGCCGAACTCGAAGTGCCGGAACTTGTGAGCGCTATGTCGACACTGGCTGAGATTCAGGATCGACTTGGTCGCGCTGGTTCATGGGTGTCGCTGCGGTTCTCGGTCGATACGTCAGACCCAGCGCGTGGCGCAGCCATGCAGAAGTTTCAAGAGCAAGCGAAGGAATTGTCGACTCGATTGATCTTTCTTGAATTGGAATGGGCTGAGGTCCCCGAACAACGCGCTTCAGTACTGCTTGAGTCTGAAGAACTCGGATTCTGTCGTTACTACCTTGAGTCGGCTCGTCGCTATCGACCGCATTTGCTGACCGAGCCGGAAGAAAAGATCTTGGTCGAGAAGGACGTCACGAGTTCTTCGGCATGGAGTCGACTTTTTGACGAACTGAGTTCCGCCATTGTCGTCGAACTCCCTGAAGGGCCCACAAGTCTTGAACAAGGGCTTTCGCGTTTGGGCTCGCCGGATCGTGACAATCGCCGTATCGCTGCTGACGCAATCACCGTCGCCCTCGAGCCCGGGTTACGAACCCGTGCCTATGTGTTCAACACGTTGATGGCCGACAAGACCACGGACGATCGACTCCGTTCGTACTCGTCATGGGTCGCGAGCCGAAACCTTGCCAACCAAGCGAGCGATTCCTCGGTGCAAGCACTCGTCGATGCGGTCGTCGATCGCTGCGACATCCCCCAGCGTTGGTACCGGTTGAAGGCACAGCTTCTTGGCGTTGATCGCATCGCCGATTACGACCGCAATGCGTCGGTCGCCTCGGTCGAAGAAGAGTTCTCGTGGTCAGAGGCCACCGCCATCGTTCTTGACTCCTACGGTTCATTCTCGAGCGAGTTAGCCGGCGTAGTGAAGACATTTATCGACGAGAACTGGATCGATGCGCCTGTTCGGCCCGGTAAACGGCCGGGTGCGTTCTGCGCCTATACCGTCCCAAGCGCGCACCCATTCCTGTTGCTGAACTGGACCAGTCGCCGCCGCGACGTTCTCACTCTTGCCCATGAACTCGGCCACGGCCTCCATGCCTATCTCGCGCGCGAACAAGGCGTGTTCCACCAGTCGACGCCGCTCACGCTCGCCGAGACGGCATCGGTCTTTGGCGAAACAGTCACCTTTGGTCGACTCCTCTCTGACACCACAGATCCGAACGCCCGCCTTGCTCTCTTGGCCGAGAGTCTTGAAGGTCAGATCGCCACGGTCTTCCGCCAAATTGCCATGAATCGTTTTGAGAACGCCGTGCATACCCATCGGCGCGAAATCGGAGAGTTGTCGACCGAAGACTTCGCCGACGCTTGGGAGAGCACTCAGCGGGCCATGCTTGGCGACGCAGTGGAACTCACTCCGGGTTACCGCTCGTGGTGGAGTTACATCCCTCACTTCATTGGCTCACCTGGGTACGTCTACGCCTATGCCTACGGGCAATTGCTCGCACTCGCTGTCTACGCGCGGTACGAGACCGAAGGCGATGCGTTCGTTCCGGCCTATCTCGATATGTTGCGCGCTGGTGGTTCGAAATCACCCGAAGAACTCGGTCGCATCGTCGGTGTCGATCTTGCCGATCCGCGTTTTTGGGATGGCGGGCTCGCCATTATCGATGCGCAACTGTCAGCAGCCGAACAAGCAGCGAGAGATGCCGAACGACTCTGAACGAGAAGCGTGGCCGGTGTTATTTGCGTCCGGTCTCGAATGGAGTGAGGTCGGGGTTCGCCACAGAGTCGCGGTAGTGATACATCGAGTACGGATACTGCGTAACGATTTTTCCTGAGGGGCTCTCGTAGTAGTGGCCGCATCCGGCGTGCCATACGTCGACTCCGGCGATGGCCTGTTGCAGCTCAGTGTTATAGGCGTCCATTGCTTCGCGTTGCGGATCGATCCAGTCGATTCCTTCGCTGTCCATTTGGGAGAGCAACTCGAGGACGTAGCCGACCTCATATTCCGCCATTTGAATGAGTGAACCGGCATTGTTGTTTGGTCCGTACAACATGAACAGATTCGGGAAGCCTGTCGTGGTCACACCCAGATAGGCCTCGGGGCCATCGATCCACTCGTCGTCAAGGCTTCGACCATTACGACCGGTAAATGGAATGCGTGAGGCGAACTTGTCGACTACGTATCCGGTGGCACACACAATGACGTCGACCTCTCTTTCAACTCCGTCGGTGGTCACGATTCCGTTTGGAGTGATGCGATCGATGGCATCGGTGATGAGCTCGACATTCGGCCGATTAAAGGCCGGGTAGTAATCGTTCGAAAACAATGGGCGGAAGCAGCCCCACGGAACGTATGGGGTGAGCCCCTGACGGGTCTTTTCATCGTCGATCACTGAGATGGCGACGGCGCCGGCCCATTCGGCTCCACCGAGAATTTCCTTATTGCTAAACGGTGCATTCGGGCCGATGTAGTCCATAATCGCGTTGCGGTAGCCCTGAAGCGCTTCCGGATTGGTTCGAAACTCTTCGATCTGTTCTGAAGGAATCGGAAATTCTTCTTTGGGAAGCACCCATTGAGGCGACCGCTGGAAGGAATACAGGGTGTCTGCAAGCTTGGCGATTTCGGGAATGCTTTGCACCGCACTTGCAGCACTGCCAATGACGGCGACGCGCTTGCCCGTTATGTCGAGATCGTGAGGCCATTCGCCGGTGTGAATCAATGTTCCGGAGAATGAATCGCGTCCAGCGATGTCGGGCCATTTTATTTCGCCGAACATCCCTTGGGCGCTGATGACGATGTCGGCGACAAGCGTTTCGCCATTCGATGTCGTGACGACCCATTCGGCAGTGTCATCGTTCCAGGTTGCGCTGGCTACTCCAGTGTTCAGGTGAATCATCGGCCACAGGTCGAGTGCGTCAACGGAGTCGCGCATGTACTCGAGAATCTCAGGCTGTGACGCGTACGAACGAGGCCATGCTGGATTGAGGTTGAACGAAAACGAATAAGCATGGATCATGACGTCGCAGGAAAGCCCTGGGTAGCGACTGCGCTGCCATGTGCCACCGACGTCACCATCTCGTTCAAGAACCTTGACGTCGGTGTAACCCGCTTCCCGGAATTGATACGCGGAGATGATGCCGCCCGGGCCTGCGCCTATTACGAGAATGCGACGGTCTTTTCCGATCATTGGTGGAACTCCTGCGGGCGGCGTGACGAACGAAGTGAACATCCTGCCTTCTCCAGCGCATGAGCGTGACCGATTCTCGACCTGATCAGCCGGTTGGCGAGACAGGGGGGTCGCTGGGCTAGATTGAGTATTCGCAAACCGGTCGCTTCGGCGCATCCGGGGGGCCACGTCGGAGTGGCGGAATTGGCATACGCGCTAGACTAAGGATCTAGTGCCCGCAAGGGCGTGGGGGTTCAAGTCCCCCCTCCGACACCACAAAATGTGAGCAAAACTGAACAGCAAGAACACCGGAGAACCCCGCAACAATGTGGGGTTTTTCTACGTGTTCTGGACAGTTCAACGCACCGAGCATGAATTGACCATTGACGGTGATTGACGGGGACTCGCGGCTAGAATTGCAAGAGATGTGTTCCAGATGTCGGAGGGGGACTTGAACCCTTCCGATGTGATCTGGCACACATTCACAACAGGAGGACACCCTCGTGGCCATTGATTTGAAGGGCACGAAGTGGCGGGCGCTCCGGCGTGACGAGAACGGCGCTCAGCGCATAGCCAGTTTCGGTACCAAAAAAGCTGTGACCGAAAATCAGATCACCGCATCAATCAATCATGTTGTGGGGGGCATTCGATGCGCGCGAGGGTTTCAGCGATCCTTTCGGTTGGCATGGTGCTCGTTCTGGCGGTGGGGTGTGTGTCGGATCATGGTGGGACGGGGGGAATAACTTCGACGACGGCTACGACGACGCCGGCGGGGGTCGTTGGCTCTATCACGGAGTGGGGGTTCTTTGGCCGGAACTTCCAACCGAAGAGCCTCGTGTCGAGTGGCGCGGCGGGCAAGTTGTCGGATCCTGGTGGGACGGGGGGAACGACTACCACTACGACGCCGGCGGGTGCGCCGTCGCGGGTCGTTGGCTATTTCACGGAGTGGGGGATCTACGGCCGGAACTTCCAACCGAAGAGCCTCGTGTCGAGTGGCGCGGCGGGCAAGTTGACTCATCTGAACCTGGCGTTCGGGAACGTGACGGGTGGACAGTGCTCAGCCGGCGATACCTACGCCGAGAACGGGAAGGTCTACAACGCCGCGTCGAGTGTCGATGGTGTCGCGGACTCGACGGCGGCGGGCACGTTGCACGGGATTTTCGGCCAGTTCCGGAAACTGAAGGTGTTGTATCCGGGTTTGAAGATCTTGTGGTCGTTCGGTGGTGGCACGGGGTCGAGCGGCTTTCCACTGGCGGCTCTGAACCCGACGGCGTTTGCGGAGTCGTGTTATGCGCTCGTCCATGATCCGGCATGGAGCGGTGTGTTCGATGGCATCGACATCGACTGGGAGTTCCCCAATGCTTGTGGTGTGACGTGTGATGCGAGTGGCCCGACGGCGTATCCGGTGGTGATGTCAGCGATGCGCTCCCGGTTCGGGTCTGAGCTCGTGACGTCCGCCGTCACAGCGAGTCCGTCGAAGATCGCGGCTGGCGGGTATGGCACATCTGCGTTGTCCGTGGACTGGTTCAACGTGATGACGTATGACTTCTTCGGGGCTTGGGCGGCGACCGGTCCGACCGCACCGCAATCGGCGCTCTCTGACTATGCGGGTATTCCCATTGCCGGGTTCAGCACGCAGGGGGCGGTCGCGGCGTACCGGAATCTGGGTGTGCCCGCGTCGAAGTTGCTGATTGGTGTGGGGTTCTACGGTCGGGGTTGGGCGGGTGTGACCCAGGCGGCCCCGGGTGGGAGTGCGAGCGGGCCGGCGGCTGGCACCTACGAGGCAGGGGTTGAGGACTACAAGGTGCTGGCCGTCTCATGTCCACCGACGGGCGTCGTTGGTGGCACTGCGTACGGGTCGTGTGGGTCGAACTGGTGGAGTTACGACACCCCGGCAACCCTTGCGTCGAAGATGGCGTGGGCAAAGAGCCAAGGTCTCGGTGGGGTGTTCGCGTGGGAGTTAAGTGGTGACACCCCGGCTGGGGTGCTGGTTGGTTCGTTGTACGACAACCGCTGACATCCGTCGGTCCTGCGTCCTCGTGCGTTTCAATCGTGCACGGCCACGCCATTTCGGTGCTGTGGTTAGAGAGGTTAACCTTTGGTCTTGCTGGGAGTCTTAGGTGGTCAAGTCCCCCTCCGACACCACAAGCGCCGTCCCAGTTGGGGCGGCGTTGTTGCGTTTCGACAAATGCGAGAAAATTCGTGAAGTAGGCCTAGGGGGAATGATGTCGACATCAGATCTGTACGCGGGAAATCCGCACGTGGGGCTTCCCATCACCGATGACGACGCCGCGATCGAAGCGATGCTCGCAGACGTAAGCATCCCGACGCTTGTGCTGTCGATGGTGCACATGACCGGCGACGCTTCGTGGATTAGGGGACCGATTCGTCCGCTGGGACTGTTCCTTAACGAAATCCAGGGCTACCTTCCCGAGGATCAAAAGGCCGAGATCCGAGCACGCGCACTCGATGTCATTCGTTCCTATCGCGACAGCGGTTGTGTTCTGCCGCCACCGCCCGATGAAGCACTGCTGCGCGAAATGATGGCCTGGCTTGTCTGCGAGGAAGTTCCCGCGGAATACGTGCCGATGATGCTCGAAGATATGGAGCTCGACGGCACCGACCAACGCAGTGTCGTGAGTCATTCATCGGCTGAAGCTCGAGAGGCATTGCCAGTCGTGGTGATCGGAGCGGGGGAGTCCGGTGTTCTTGCCGGCATTCGGCTTAAGCAGGCCGGCATCCCCTTCGCCGTGATCGAAAAGAACGCCGGTGTCGGCGGCACTTGGTACGAAAACTCCTATCCCGGCTGTCGCGTCGATGTCGGTAATCACTTCTATTGCTATTCATTCGAACCTTCTGACCACTGGACCGAATACTTCGCTAAGCAGCCAGAGATTCGGGCCTATTTCGAGGAAGTCACAAACCGCCACGATCTATGGTCGCAAATTCGTTTTTCGACCGAAGTCGTGCGTGCAACGTGGGACGACGCCGCCGGCCTTTGGCATGTCGTGGTGCGCACGAGCGATGGTCGCGAGGAAGTTCTTGATGCTCGCGCTGTCATCACTGCCGTTGGACAGTTGAATCGTCCAAAAATTCCCGATATCCCGGGCATCGAAACATTCGCCGGACCGTCATTCCATTCCGCGCGCTGGGATCACTCGATTGATTACTCCGGTAAACGAGTGATCATGATCGGAGCGGGGGCAAGCGGCTTCCAGATCGCGCCAACGATCGCGCCTGACGTTGCATCGCTCGTCGTATTCCAGCGCACCGCTCAGTGGATGTTTCCGAATCCGAATTATCACGAAAAGGTTCCGGCCGGACTCACGTGGGCGATTCAACACCTTCCGTTCTTCGGACGCTGGTATCGGTTCTTGTTGTTCTGGCCCGGTTGCGATGGTTCGCTGGCCAACGCCAAGATCGATCCCGATTGGCCGCATCAAGACCGTTCGATCAATGCCGCCAATGACATGGCGCGACAGATGTTCACCGATTGGATCACGGGCCAAGTGGGTGACGACGCAAAACTTCTGGCCAAGGTCATCCCGGATTACCCGGCAACCGGCAAGCGCACGTTGCAGGACAATGGCTCGTGGTTGAACGCGTTAAAGCGCGACAACGTTGAACTTGTGCGAACCGCTATCGACCACATCGATGCGACAGGTGTCGTGACGGAAGATGGCCAGCGTTACGAGGCCGACATCATTGTGTTCGCGACAGGGTTCCAGATGAGCAAGGTGCTGTTCCCAATGGAGGTCATTGGTCGCGACGGTGTCTCGCTGAACGAGTTCTGGAGCGATCGTCCCTCGGCCTATCTCGGCATCACCGTTCCGGGGTTCCCGAATCTGTTCATGACCTACGGTCCAAGTACGCATTTGAATCACGGTGGAAGTCTGATCTTTCACTCTGAATGTCAGATGCGTTACATCAGCAAATGCCTTGACGAACTGGCTCTTACCGGCGCGAAGTCAATGGAACCAAAGCCCGAGCTTTACGAGGCGTACCACGCGAAGCAACAAGAACTCATTAAGCAAATGGTGTGGTCGCATCCTGGGATCACACATACGCATTTCCGCAATGAGGCCGGAGAAATCCATACGGTGAGCCCGTTCCGGCTTGTTGACTATTGGTCGTGGACGCGAGAGATCAACGTTGATGACTACGTGTTGTCGTAATGGACTGTTGGTTCGACTCTCGTAGAGCCGAACCAACAGGGTCACTCGTAGACGATGGCCTCGGGGTCGGGATACGAGGTCATGCGGTAGTAGTCGCAGGTTTCCCATGGAGCGTTGACCTGCATGCGACCGTTCTGGACGTAGTAGTTCTTCTTGGCCGATGCCTCTTCGGTCACCATGATGAGCTTCTGTGATTCCTCAACGAGTTTCTCGTTGTAATCGCGGAACGCTTCGTCGGTAACTTCGACGGTCTGCTTACCTTGCTCGACGATTCCAATGAGGCAACGAGCAACAAAGCCCGCCCACATTTGGTACCAAGCGGGAAGCGCAACGCCGCCCGAGACGGGCTGGGAATTCGGGCCATAGAGCGTGAACAGATTCGGGAAACCGGGAACCATCATGCCGACATAGGCCATGGGGGATTCTTCTTCCCACTTTTCGTGAAGGTTTACGCCGTTGCGGCCGAAGTACTCGGCGGGCCAGAGATACTTCACGATGTCGTAACCGGTAGCGGAAATGACAACGTCGAGATCGTGATGCACGCCGTCGGCCGTTTCCATGCCGGTATCGGTGAAGCGCACGATGTCTTCGGTAACGAGTTCGACATTGTCGCGTGTGAGGGCTCGGTACCATCCATTATCAACGATTGGTCGACGGACCATCGGGGCATAGTCGGGAATCAACTTGTCGATGAGGTCCTGACGGCCACCAGTTTCGGTCTTGATGTAGTCGAGAAGCATGTTGCGGACGAAGTCGCTCTTGGCAGTGATTTGCCCGCCAGTCTTTTCGTACTCCACATCGCGAATCAGGAAGTCCTTGTCGAAATCGAACAAGTGCATGATCGAGGTGATGCGGCACCAGTTCCAGTAGCCGGGCATCGTGTTGATGAGCCAACGAGATTCGGGCTCAACATGCTGTCCGTACTTGTCGCGTGGGCTGATCCACTGCGGAGTGCGTTGGAACATGGTGACGTGCTTTGACATCTCGGTAACGCGGCCAAGCAACTGCACGCCGGTTGAACCATTGCCAATGACGGCGACGCGCTTGTCGCTTAGGTCGATGCCTTCAGGCCACTGGGTCGGATGAATGACGAGGCCACCGAAGTTCTCGATGCCCGGGAAATTTGGAAGACTCGGGTTGGCAAAGAGGCCAGCAGCGCTGACGATTGCGTTCACATCACGTGACTCGGTCGAACCATCCGTGAGACGGAATGTGACGCGCCACAACTTGGTGTCGTCATTGAAACGAGCTTCGATCAGATCGTGGCCGTGCTTCACATGATCCATGACGCCGAACTTGGTGGCGATATGAGTCAGGTATGCGCGCACCTCGGGGCCGCGAGCGAAGTACTCGTCCCATTGGTAGTCCTTCTCGAAACTGAATTCGTACGATGAGCTGAGCGTGTCGACTCGAATGTCGGGATAGCGGTTGATGGCCCATGTGCCACCGAGTTCTTCGCGTCGCTCATAGACCGTGAAGTCGATTCCGAGTTGTTCAAGTTGTACGCCGGTAGCGATGCCGTTGAAACCGCCGCCGATGATCGCGACATGGAATCCTTCGGGAGCTTTGATCTCGGGTGTCGGCCACTCGGCGAAGCCGGGGAAGTCTTCGAACGAAAGAACCATTTTGCGCAACTCGAAGTCGCCCGGTTCGGTTGGCTTGCCGAGAACCATGTCGAGCATGGAGTAGATCTCGGTATCGGATGGCGTGCGCAGCGACCAGGACGAGAGGTCGGTGGAGAGCAACTCGATGCATCGCTCAATGAGACGTGAGCGATCCTCGGGGCTGAGTTGGGCCACAGGGCCGAGAGCGGCAATTTCGGCGTCGCCACACGCCTGGAAGATGGCGACACGGAGCGCTGCGAGATCGGAATACTCGACTGCTTGACGGATGTAGTCGGTATCGATGGTGTCAGCCATG
>JAPLAE010000026.1 GCA_026393455.1 Actinomycetota bacterium | reverse complement strand
GTTTACCCCGATACGTGAGGAATGCAATGCGCAGGGGGAGCTCGCCATCAGCGGCGAGATCGGTGCGCCCGGAGGGTTCGGGGCGGGGGGACATGGGTCGTCAAGTTTCGTCGGGAGCGTTGACAAAGGTCAAGACAGGCCAAGATCGTTCTCCACAGGCCCTATCGGGGCGGGACCAAGTGGGCAGGAACGGCCCGAACGAGCGTCAAATGGCGCTCTTGGCTGGGCCTCGGCTCCTCACGATGAACGCTGAGGTCTGATTTTTGAACGTAGCGATGTGAACCGGTTCGTGGCGAACCACCATGCGAGTGCAAGCAGGATCGCGGACAACCAGACGATTGGTAGCGGACCGATGACGGTAGCGATCGTGTCGCCAGAGCGAAGTGCGACCGTTTGCTGAAGCACGGCCTGTTCAGAGATTGACGTTCGTTGAACGACATCGCCGGTTGGCGTCACGATCGCTGAGAATCCTGTTGGCGCCGCTTGTAGAACCCAGCGACCAGTTTCAATGGCACGCAATTGGCTCGAAGCAACTTGCTGGGTTTGGACCTGAGTTAACCAGTAACTCGAACCGTTTGTGGGGTTAAGCAGAATCTGCCCTCTATGCAACACGCCGTCGCGGGCGCGATTGGTGAAAAAGATTTCCCACGAGATTGCGACCGCAAGAGTCCCGGCGGGTGTGTGGAGGACCGCAGGTTGTGTTCCCGCAACTGCATCGCGTAACGAAAGCCCGCTGTTCGTGCCCACGATGCTTTCAAGGAGACTTCTCAGCGGAACGTATTCGCCAAACGGAACACGATGCACTTTGTCGTAACGCTCGCCAGAACTTCCATCGGGCAAATACACGATCGACGCATTTGCGAACTTCGAAGAATCAATACCTTCGGTAATACCGACGACAAGAGTGGTATCGAGTTTCTTGGCCAGTGCTGAAAGTTCGGCATCCTCGCGGTTGGCGGTAATCGGACCTTCGACCGCAACGACGTTCTCAGGCCAAACAACTAAATCGACGGGCGTGGTTACGAGCTTGGTGGCTTCTAGGTGACGAAGGAAGACATCGCGAGGGTTCGTTTCACTGGCACGAGTGCCTTGTGGGCCACCGCCTTGGACCACAGCGGCATTGATGGATCTGATTTCATGACCGCTGGGAGCAACGATGGCAAGTAACCACACCGCCGAAACCGCGACAAGCGTGGCGGCGCCGAGAACATGGCGTCGTTCCCAGAGAGCAGACAGCGCGACTCCGACGATGGCGACCGCAAACGTCACGCCGATCGCGCAGAACAAACGAGCGATCTGGCCGAGAGGAGCACTGGCTTGCCCCATTGCGGTGGTTGCGAGGGGAACACCACCGACTGGAAAGGTGCAGCGAGCGGCTTCGACGAGTGTGAATGCAGCCGGGAGAGCAAGCCACCGAACCCATGACCGCGAACTACGTCCGGGGACAGCGAGACCAGAGACTCCGAGGTAGAGCGCGAACAACATGACCGCGATGACATAACCCGGAGCAGTGAGGTCAACCATCCACAACATTGCGGGCGCAAACCACGCAATACCAAGCACCGTCGAGCGAATGAAACGGGCTCGTGGTTTTGCAGTCGATAACAAGCGATCCCACATAGCGATGCCGATAAACGCGAGGGGCCACCAACCCCAAGGCGGAACCGATGCGGCAAGGCAGAGCCCAGCGATGACAGCGCGCAGGAGTGCTCGAAGTTTGCGTGGATCGATCATGCGCCTACGCGTGAGCGGGTTGAGCGGTTCGACCAATACGACTGAATAATTCGCGTCCGGCAAGCACGATGAAGAAGATCGCAACGGCTGTGCCGGCCATCGTTGCGCCCGCCGCTGTATCGAAGTGATAGGTGATGATCAGCCCAATGAAGATGGACGACACACCGATAGCGCACGCGGTTGCCATCATCGCTGGGACTCGGCGCACGAGAAGCGCAGCGGTGGCCGGTGGCGCAATGAGTAATCCAAAGACAAGAAGTGTTCCGACCGTGCGGAATGAGGCCACGATGGCGACGGCGATCAGCGTGAGCATCGCGATATGGGCGAGGCGTGGTCGCATCCCGAGCGTGGCCGCTTTGTCGGAGTTAAACGAGAGCGCGAGAAACATTCGGTGGAAACCGATGACAGCGATGAGCGTGAGAACAGCGGCGATCGACTGCAGCCAGATGTCTGAGTCTTTGACGCCTAAGACGGACCCAAACAAAAACGACGTGAGATCGCCGGTGAACGAACGCGTTCGCGAAATGATCACAACGCCAAGCGCGAGCATTCCAACAAAGAGAAGGCCGATTCCGGTGTCGGTGGAAAGTTTCGATGCTCGATTCACGAGATTGATACCAATCACCATGATGATCGCCGAAACAAATGCACCGATGGCGATGTCGATGCCAACGATGAAGGCAACAGCGATACCCGGCAATACGCCATGGGCAAGAGCATCGCCCATGAACGACATCCCGCGGATAACGACCCACGTGCCGATAAGTGAGCATGTGACCGCGGCGAGACACCCGGCGAACAGCGCTCGCAGGATGAAGTCGTAATGAAAGGGATCAGTTAGCCAGGCCACAGTGCTCCGAGGCTAGAGGGTTCGTTCCGGCAAGGCCGGATTTCTATCGGCCATTGAGGCCGTTGGCGATGAGGTGAGCCGTTGTTGTGATGAGGCCTTGGTACGTGCTGGTGGGGCTGCCTGGTTCGCCCAGCGTGTCGGTAGAAAGTTCGACGATTGAGATCTTCTTCCCGAGTTCTCGGCCCACAGTGTCGGCGAGTTTTGAGGAACTGGTCGATTCACTGAAGATGGCGTTGACGCCGGCCACTTTGATTGTTGCGACAAGGTCACGTAGATCGGACGCACTCGGTTCGGCAAGTGTTGATCCACCAGGGATGATGGTGCCGATCACTTTGTAGTGAAAGCAATTGGCGAAGTATTCGAGAGCGTCATGGTTAGTGACGAGAAGACGCTGCCCTTCGGGAACGGTGTTGAGAGTGGTGGCTGCTTCAGCGCCAGCAGCGCGCGCAGTTTCGCTGTACTTCGCCGCATTGGCATCGAGCGTTGTGCGGTCGATGTTGGTTGTTCGCGCCAGTTCGTCAGCTACGAGCACGGCGGCGCGAGCCATACGATCGGGGTCAAGCCAGAAATGCGGATCGGGACGATCGGAACCTGGACGGTTGAGCGGATCAATATGGGGCCCCACTTCGAAAAGCGTTGCTCCGTCCTTGGCTGCACTTTGCAATGTGCTTTGAAGCCGTTCTTCAAGACCAAGGCCATTGGCAACAATCAGCGATGCATCGCGAAGACGAGCGGCCTGCGAGGCCGAGGGTTCAAAATCGTGAGGGTCGGCGCCGCGCGGGATGAGGATCTCAACGCTCACTGCATCGCCGCCAACCTGTTTGACGAGGTCGCCCATGAGCGGGGTTGTGGCAACGATCTTCGGTCGACCGTTACTTGCTTTCGCGGTTGATGAGCTCCCGCACGCGCTCAGGCCAAGGCTGAGAACGATTGCGAGAAGCACGAGCGCGCCGGACCAGCGGCGACGGCCACGACCCACGATGCGCTCAGATTGGACCACGAAGACCCCCGAATAGGAATGAGAAGCATTCTCATTATGGAGTTCGGGGGACGAAAAGGCAACCTGCCTAGCCCTCGGGCGTTATTGGCCGGCAGGCAGTTTCAGCCGGGGCGGTAGAAGACGATCGGCGATGTCGTCATAGGTGGCGACGGTGGCGTCGACGGTGATGGCCCCGGCCTTCTTGAAGTTCAGCGTGATCGGAATCGTTTGGCCCACGGTGAGCGGAGTAGTGAGACCCTTCAAGAGCAACTGGTCCAAACCAGGTAGCAAGCGAAGGTCACCGAAACCGGGGAACTCCGTTAGCGAGGACTGACGTTGTTGTTTCCACCGGAGCAATCTGCTGCAGTTGTATCGCCGCCGCGGCCGGCGTTGATGCCGAAAGCAGTGTGTCGGCACCACCGGCATTGTGAATGATCATGTATGCGCCCGTTGGGTCGAAGTCAGCGCCAACGAGCGCGGTGCGAAGGGTGAGCGATGGAGCGGGCGAATCGAATGGTCGAACGATGCCGACAACGACGACGATGGCAATGCAAAATGCAACGACATAAAACGGAGCAAAGCGCATGATGCGCGAATAGATATCTGGCTTCTGCTGGGGTGCTGACGCTGCGGCGGGGGAATCGGTTGTCACTGGTGGTCCGTTCTCGTTGCGAGGACTGCATCCTTACCGCCGCGCCGCGCGTTGGTCAGATCGGGGGAGCATGCGGTCGTTCGCCCGCGGCCAGTGCATCAAGCCAAGAAGCCAACTCAGACGTCAGCGGAGTATCGAAACGGTGACCGCCACTCACGTTCGACCATGCCACAAGCGCTCCAGCACGGTGGAACGCTTTCGATGCCGAACGACCGCGAATGGGTTCGACGAGTTCGTCGTCTTCGCCGTGAGCGAAAAGCACTGGCCGTTGCGAGGCGCGAGAAAGATCAATAAGGCGTTCGTCGCGACTGGGCAGATACGACGCGAGCGCAGCTACAGCGCTTGGCATGACAGACGAGTTGGGATCTACGAGGTGGGCAAGCGCAAGAGCGCCACCCTGCGAGAAGCCAGCAACAACGAGCGCGTCTTCGCTCAAACCTGTTTCGGCAAGAAGTGATGCGCATGTTGCATCAATTGACGCGAGCGCAGCGGCGAGTGCAACGGAATCGGGTCCGTTCTCGTCGACGTTGTACCAGTACGGACCGCGATCACTCGGCGTCTGCGGCTCGACAACAACGATCAGCCACTGCTCGTTCGGATCAAATGTTGCGGCGCGTTCAAGAAATGGTCTGGGTCTATCGCCATAACCAGGGATGAGTACGAGCATTCGTTCAGGCGTTGAGGGCCCTCGGCGGATGCTTCGCAATGTGTTGGTCATCGAACCCTTCCAGCTGCAGTTGATGCGCCTGTCCACCAATTGATGGAGTCATAGCGCACCACACTTGAGCTGTTCGGTGAGTGGATCATCATGCCGTCGCCAACATAGATGCCGACGTGATCGGGTTCGCCTCCGCCAAAACCCCAGTCGAAGATGAGGTCGCCGGGTTCGAGGTGGTCGAGCGAAATGTGTTCGACGGCTGCCCATTGGGCGCCAGAGTTATGGGGGAGTTCGATGCCAAGTTGCATCCAGGCCCATCGGGTGAATCCTGAACAGTCGAATGCGTAGGGGCCAGAGGCTGAATACACATAGGGAGCGCCGAGTTTGGCTGCGCCCGCATCGACGACGGCCTGACCGATGGCCATGCGCCATACGGCAGCGGTGAGCTGAGCGCCGCTTTCGGGGATGGGCTCGAATGCCGCAGGGGTCGATGCGGGCGCGGGGGCAAGGGTCGATGGAACTGCAACCGCGGTTGGAGCGGGAAGGGCCGAGGAGGAACTCGGGACAACCCACAGTCCGAGAGCCAGTAGAGCAACGGCCACGACGGGGACAACGGTGATGGCGAGAACGAGGCGGATCCGGCCTAAGGGGTCGATGCTCATTGTTACGAAAGTGTTGCGGTTTCATCGCAGTCTCGCAACGCGGACGCAACATTTTCCACGTGAAACCGCTCTGAACAGGGGAAATAGCGATGACATTTTCTGTCACAGTTCCGGCGATTTCGCCCTCATTCGACGTCTTGAGGCCCGAAAATCCGAGGTTGCGGCGTGCTTGCTGGGTCCTCAGGCGATGGCGGCAGCGGCCTGGCGGCCCTGTCGGATGCACGCGGGCAGGCCAAGTCCGTCATAGGCCGCGCCGGCCAAATGGAGGCCGGGAGCCTGTGCGCTGACGCCTTCACGCCAGGCCGCGACGCGAGCGGGATGGCCTGGACGGTACTGCGGGAGTGCATCGATCCAACGGGTGACGCGCCATTCGATCGGCGGAGCTTCGATACCCATTGTGGTGGCGAGATCGAAGATGAGGGCTTGAACGAGTGACGGGTCGTCTAGTTCGAGAGCGTGGGTGTCGCCGTGCTTGCCGGCAGAGATGCGCAGGATCGCGACCTCGGGGTCATCAAGGTGCGCCCACTTGGACGAGGCCCATGAGCATGCGGTGAGGGTGGGGAGTGGGTCGGTCTGGGCGATGAGGAATCCGCTGGCATCGAGGGGGACGCCGAGATCCTTCTTCGAAACAGCGAGGCTGACCATCGCTGCTGATGCGTACTCAAGGTTCGCGAGTTCGGCTGCCGGTTCGGGAGCGAGCGATTCGAGAAGTCGAGCTGTGGGTCGCGCAGGTGTCGCAAGAATGATTTCGTCGGCCGTTATTGCCCCGAGTGGCGTGGCCAGAGTCCAACCGCTTCCATCGCGAGTGATCGCTGAAACGGGACACGAAAGATGCACCGGAATATCAACTTGCGTGATTCGAGCAAGAAGTAAGTCGGTGAGCGTTTGCGTACCCACCGGAATACCGCGGAACACCGGAAGTTCCGGGTCGGTTTTCGCCGAAGCGAGTTGGTCTCGCAATGCAGTGATGAGACTCGGCGAACGGCGGGCGGCAACCGCAATCTGTGCGGCACCGGCGGCAAGGCTGAGGTGGTCGGCATCGCCAGCATTCACACCAGAGAGAAGAGGCGATACCAACTTCTCATGCACTTCATCGCCGAGACGAGCGCGAATAAGTTCGCCAACCGATTGATCGTCGACACCATTTGGATCTGCACCGTTCGCGCTATCGATCCATTCTGTGCGAGTGAGATCTTGTGCGGCGCGCGCTACACCTTCGGCACTCACGATTCCTGAAGTGGTGAGCGCGTCGAGATCGGTGGGTACGCCGAGCACGAGTCCGGCCGGCAGACGATGAAGACCGCCGTTCACCCACACGTACGCGGACTTCTGAACGGGTGAGGTCAGGATCGTTTCGAGGCCGAGTTCTCGGCACAGTTCAATCGCTTCGGGCACTCGAGCGAGGAACGCGTCAGCGCCGCAATCGACGGGACGACCGGCAAACGCAGTGGTGAGAATCTTTCCGCCAACTCGGTCGCTGGCTTCAAGGACAACGATGTCGAGATCGGGTCGTTGTGTCGCGAGCGTGAACGCTGCGGTGAGGCCGGTGATGCCGGCACCAACAACAACGACACGCCGACGTTCACTCATTGAATCTGTGTAACCACGAGATCAGCGAGAGCGTTCATGACAACTTCATCGGCATTGAGTGAGCGCGTGCGACCAAAGGCAAGGCCGAGTTCTTCAGCGACCTTTGCTGCTTCGATATCGAGGTCGTAGAGAACTTCGAGATGATCGGCGGTGAAACCTTGCGCACACACCAAGACGCCATCGGCGGAACCTTCGGCAGCGATACGACGAAGTTCGTCGAGAACGTCCGGACCGCGCCAGGGCTCGGGTGTGCGACCGGCACTTTGCCAACCGAGTGACCAACTCTTGAGCCCGAGATGCTCGGCAACGTAGGTAGCGCTTGCTGCGAGTTCGTCTGGGTACGGATCATTTTCTAAAACTCGTTCGGGAAGGGAATGAGCAGTGAAAAGGACCGTTGTGCGCTCGGGTAGTTCGGTGAGTGCATCGCGAACTGCCGCAGTAAGAAAGTCGAGATAGGCCGATTCGAGATGCCAGTGGTCGATGCCGTGCATGGTGAGCCCGCGCTCGATGCCGGCTTCTGCGGCTCGTCGCTGGTATTCGCCAACGCTGAAACCTGAGAAGTGAGGGGCGAGCACGATGCCGACGGCGTCGGTGATTCCCGCATCGGCCAGGGTTGCGACGCCGTCTTCGATGAATGGGTATGCGTGTTTTTGGCCGAGCACTACCGACCATGCGCCTGGCATCCGCGCTTCGAGTGCTGATTCAAGAGCAGAGCGCTGTGCCTCGGTGAGGCTGGCCAGTGGCGAGATTCCGCCGATGGCGTCGTAACGCGAAATGAGATCAGCGAGTTGTTGCGGCTCTGGAGCGCGACCACGACGGATGTGTGTGTAGTACGGCTCAATATCTTCCGTCGCGCGTGGCGTTCCGTACGCCATGACGACGAGACCAATTTTGGATTCAGTACTCATGATGCGACTCCATCGCAGCGTCCTTCGTTGTGAACGAGTTCAACAACACGTTCAAGAATGGTTGGGTCGGTTTCGGGCATGACGCCGTGACCGAGATTGAAAATGTGTCCAGGGTTGCCGGCGTTGCGCCGCAGCACGTCGCGTGTTGCTTCAGCGACGACATCCCACGGAGCAAAAGCAAGAGCGGGATCGAGATTTCCTTGCAGCGCGATGTTTGCGGGCACTCGTGTTCGGGCGACGTCGATCGGTACTCGCCAATCGACGCCAACCACGTCGGCGCCGGCACTGGCCATGAGGCCAAGAAGTTCTCCGGTTCCAACACCAAAATGAATGCGGGGAACATTGAGGTCAGCAACTTCAGCAAACACGCGCTGACTATGGGGAAGCACGAACTTCTCGTAATCGGGAGGACTAAGTGCGCCGGCCCATGAGTCGAAGATCTGAAGTGCAACCGCACCATTTTCAATCTGCGAACGGAGCGAGACAATGGCGAGATCGGCCAGTCGTTCCATCAGCTTGTGCCACAGAGCAGTATCGCCATGCATGAGAGCTTTGGTTCGCGTGTAGGTGCGCGAGGGCTGTCCTTCGATGAGGTAGCTGGCGACGGTGAACGGTGCACCGGCGAAACCAATCAGCGGTACGGGAAGTTCGCGAGCGAGGATGCGCACGGTTTCGAGTACGTACGGTGTGTCGGCCTCGGGATCGAGAGGGCGCAAACGTTCAAGGTCAGCAGCGCGAGAAAAGGGCTGCTCGACGACCGGACCAATGCCTGGGGCGACATCGACGCCGAAACCAATTGCGGCGACTGGTACGACGATGTCGGAATAGAGGATGGCGGCGTCGACGCCGTAGCGACGAACTGGCTGCATCGTGATTTCGGCCGACAGTTCGGGATCGGCGATGGCGTCGAGGATGGAACCCGATCCGCGGATGGAGCGATATTCCGGCAGAGAGCGGCCGGCCTGGCGCATGAACCAAATGGGGACACGATCGCCGGGTCCGCCGGGGATGCCGCGGCAGGCTCGGAGAAATGGGGGGAGGGCAGCAGCGGCAGCGTCGTTCACGGGGACACGCTACCGACAAGGTCTTGGTGGAGAGAATCCGGCGCCTTGCTTTGCGGCTCGGGCACTCGCCTGAGACCGTTCAATGGCGGCCCGCTAGAGTGGCATACCCCCTTCTGAGCCCCGCTGGCCCCGGCCGGCAAAGCAAGGAAGGCAACCATTCCTTCTGAGAGAGCCCGTGGCCCCACACCCCGATCTCGATGCCGAACAGGCCTACATCGATCACGCCTATGCGTGTCTTGAGGAGTCGCGGAAAGCCGCGTCACGTCTCACATCGATGGTTGAGGTCGGTCGCGGCGGTACCGAACAGGCACGGTTCGAGCGGGAAGTCATCCACGAAACGGTCTTTCAACGTCTGACCCAACTGCAGCTCGGCGATGCCGCTCTTTGCTTTGGGCGCATCGATCGTGAACCTGAGTCACCCGAAGAGTCGATGGAAAGCTTTTACATCGGCCGGATCGCAGTGAGTGATTCAGAACAAGAACCGATCATCGTCGATTGGCGTGCGCCAGTGGCTGAACCGTTCTACCGAGCGACTGGTCGACAGCCGATGGGGCTGGCCCGTCGTCGCCATTTCGCTACTCGCGGCCGTCGTTTGTTGGGTGTCGAAGACGAACTCTTCGGTGCAACATTGGCGAGCCTTGGAATGCCTGTTGGCGAAGGCACGGGGAACCCAGACAACGTTGTGCGCGGTCAAGGAGCGTTGTTCACCGCATTAGAAACGGCACGCACCGGACGACTCGGTGACATCGTCGCCACAATTCAGGGTGAACAGGACGAAATCATTCGCGCGCCACTTCCTGGCGTGCTTGTTGTTCAAGGTGGACCAGGAACAGGCAAGACCGTCGTCGCGTTGCATCGTGCTGCATATTTGCTTTACACCCATCGCTTTCCGCTCGAAGGCCAGGGCGTTCTTGTCATCGGTCCGAACCGACTTTTCCTCGGCTACATCGAACAGGTCTTACCTTCGCTTGGTGAAGCCGGAGTTGAGCTCGCAGTTCTCGCTGACTTGGTCCATGGCGTCAGCATCCGCACCTACGACCTTGGCCTCACATCACGAGTGAAGGGCGACCCACGCATGGTGTCGTTCTTGTCGAAAGCTATTCGCGATCGCGAGCGTCAGCTTCGATCTGATCTCGTTGTTGGCTATGGCTTGCAACGATTGACCGTTTCCCGTTCTCGTAGCGCGCAAATCATTGCCGATGCTCGGCGTCGCTATCGACGTCATAATTCCGCGCGCAAATACGTTGAAAACGAGCTTTTCGCCGAACTCGCTTTCTCGGGGCGTGGTGACCTTGCTCCGTCGGAGGTGAAAGAACGCCTTCGTCGCGACCCAGTTATCCGTGAAGCGCTCGAGTGGATGTGGCCGTTGCTCTCTCCGGCGCAGTTCCTTCATGACCTTTATGGGGCGCGAGGACTTCTGCGAAATGCAGCGGGGTCAACACTTCGCGACGAAGAGTGGGAATCGCTCTACCGCGAGCGGTCGGAAATAATTGAGGAAGTTGAATGGACGCACGACGACGCGCCGTTGCTTGATGAAGCACGGTCGTTGCTCGGTCCGAAACCGAGCCGACGTCGCCAAGGCGAATCGAATGACGATGACGAAATCCGCACCTATGGCCACATCGTGGTTGACGAGGCACAAGATCTGTCGCCGATGCAATTGCGTATGTTGGAACGACGTTCGCTCAACGGATCAATGACGGTTGTGGGTGACATCGCGCAGGCCACAGGTCAGTGGGCTCATGGTTCGTGGGACGAAATCCTGTCGTTGCTTCCGGCAAAGCGCGAGCCGCGCCGCAATGAACTCACGCTTGGCTATCGCCTTCCTGCTCCGATTATGGCTTTGGCGGCTCGCGTGCTTCGGCGTGCCGCTCCCGAACTTCGTCCACCGCGATCGGTGCGCGAGGACGGTGCCGAACCGTCGATTCGTCGAGCTGAACCAGGGCGACTTGCAGAAACAGTTGCCGCGGTCGCTCGTGTAGAACGAGCTGCGGTTGATCCCGGTCAAGTTGCTGTCGTGTGTACCTCGTCGATTATTGACGAGGTATGTGAAGCGCTGGAAGAAGCTGACATTGCTTACGGACGCGCAACTCGTCACGGCCTTGAACATCGGGTCACGGTTGTTGAAGTGAGTCTGGTCAAGGGACTTGAGGTCGACGCCGTGATCGTTGTCGAGCCGTCACTCATTGTTGCCGAGCAGGCGCAGGGGAATCGAGCGTTGTATGTGGCGCTCACCCGCGCCACGAAACGCTTGGCCATTGTGCACGAAGACGATCTCCCAGAGTCACTGCTCGACTGAGATTGCTTACGCAGCAGTTACCAAGATCCGCTGCGTTGCGAATCGAGTGATTTCTACGGTCTGTCCATCGATTTCGACGATTGTGATTCCACCAGCGACGAGTTCAGTGATGACGCCGGAGTGTCCAGGGAGAAGCGATGACGTCTCAAGGAATTCGAGCAAACCGGGAGTGAACTCGAGTTCTTCGGGAATTCGCGAAACCGTGAATGACTGACCAACCAAAAGCGTGTCGAGCGTGACTGACGCAGGTGGTTGGTAGTCGGTGCCGGGGATTGGGTTTCCGTGCGGGCATGTTGTGGGGTCACCGAGGGCGCGCATCATTGCCACCTCGACGGTGGGAGAGATGACGTGTTCCCAGCGGCCAGCTTCGTCGTGGGCTTGAGCCCACGAAAGGCCGAGCATGTCGGTGAGAAAGCGTTCGGCGAGGCGATGGCGACGAACGACAGTTTCGGCGAGCGCGAGTCCGTCGGGCCGCAATCGAATTGCGCCCCCGTCGATTTCGACGAGGTCGGCACCTTCCATGCGACGGATCATCTCTGAAACCGCCGGGCGCGAAACTTCGAGGCGGTCAGCAATGCGAGCTTGAATGACATCGACGTCGTCTTCACGAAGTTCGAAGATCGTTTCGCAGTATTCCTCGAAGGCCGGATGCCATTCGCGTTGCTTGTTCGGCGCCATGGGCAAAGTCTACGGGCGAGATTGCATTTGCGTCATGACAAGTGGGGGACTTAGCCCCGACCCATGATGCGGGTAATGGCGATTTCGATGACGACGCGATCGTCACGCTGTTTCGGTTCCCGATAGCGGTCGCCATAACGCGTGACTGCCATAGCGACACGCTCGGGATCGCTGGTCACGGTTGCGGTTCCTTCAAGCGAGAGCCAGCGTCCTCCATCGACCTGACAAACGGCTGCCGGGGAACCGGGACGCTCTGCCACATTGCGCGCTTTGCGACTGCCGGCCCATGTGATGACACGAACAAGCGATTCGTCGGGATCCCAAGTGAACCCAACCGCTACAACGTGCGGAGTGTTGTCGGCGCGCATAGTTGTAAGCGACGCCAAGTGACGCTCGGTGAGGAACGTTGTGATCTCTGGCTCAAGGGAAGCGGGGTTATGGGCCATCAGTCGCTCGAAATCGCTCGGAGAACATCAAGGCGGGCCGCTCGACGAGCGGGGTAGAGAGCAGCGCCAACGCCGGCGATGATCGCAATGATCACGATGATCACAAGCTGCGTCCACGGAATAGCGAACGAAGTGATTCCTTGGTCAGCGAGCGCTGTTACGAGTGCCCATCCAAACACGATGCCAATGACCAGACCGATGAGCGTTCCCATCAGGCTGATGATGACAGATTCAAGACGGATTGTTGAGCGAACTTGTCGACGGCTCATACCGACCGCTCGAAGCAAACCGAGTTCACGGGTTCGTTCATAGACCGATAACAGCAACGTGTTGACAACGCCGACGATCGCAATGACGAGCGCGAGGGCGAGCAGAACGTAAACGATCTGAAGGAACTGGTTGACCTGGTCGGTTTGTGCCTTCTTGTATTCGGTGAGGTTCTGCAACTTTGCGCCGGGAACGGTGTCAGTGACGGCCTTGAGTCCGGGTAGCGCAGCATTCACGCTCGTCGTCGACGTGTCTTTGAGTTTCACATAGATCGCCGAGTAGGTCTGTTGCGCGGGCGGCACGACGGAATTGAACTCATCGGTAGAAATAATCCAACCTGATCCCTGCATTGGGAACTCGGTCTTATAGATCGACGAAAGCACAAGGTTTGTCGGTCCTCCTTGGAGGAAATTGGCATCGATCGTTTGACCAATAGACAAGTGCTTTTCCTTCGCCAATTTCTCGGATGCAGCAATCTGACCGATTCCAAGTGACGAGAACGAACCCTGCACGTCGCTGAACTTGATCACCTGTGTGATCGAGGTTGGGTCGACTGCAAGTAGCACTTTGCTTCTACCCATGACATCGCCGAAGGTCCCGCTAATACCCGAAGCAACTTGAACGCCAGGAACAGCGTTGAGGTCATTTGCGAGCGATTGCGGGAGTGCAGTGGATCCGAATCCTTCAGTCGTCACGACGTACTGACCAGTGACCGATTGATTGATGGCGTCGACGGTCGACGCTTTGATCGATTGTGCAGTAACAGCGATGAAGCCCACGAGTCCGATGCCGATCATGAGTGCCGAAGCGGTGGTTGAAGTACGACGCGGGTTGCGCATCGCATTCTCGCGAGCAAGGCGACCAGTGATTCGGCTCGCCTTCTGTAACGGCCAACCAAGAACACTGGCAAACGGTGTGGCAATGACTGGCCCGATGACAGTGAGAGAGATGAAGACGAAGAACGCGCCACCACCGATGAGTTGCAGCCCTGAACCGGAATTGCCGTTCAGCCCGTACCAAAGCATGAACGCGCCAACCGCTAGAAGAAGGAGTCCCGTTACGACGCGGAGTTTTGATGTGCCCGTTCGGTCGACGGCAACATCGCGCATTGCCGCTATTGGCGGAACCGTTGCGGCCCGTCGGGCTGGGAATACTGCCGACACAAGCGTGATCAGCGTGCCAACAAGAAGCGAAACGATGACTGCTACAGGTGGGATAACGATCGGAGTGTCGGGACCGGAGAAACCGATCGTCTGCATCAACTTATTGAGACCAATGGCAAGAAGAACACCGCAGCCAACACCGATGATGGATGCGATCAGACCAACGAAGAATGCCTCGAGGATGATCGAACGCAAGATCTGACCGCGACTTGCTCCAAGTGCTCGAAGGAGTGCGAGTTCCTTCGTCCGTTGAGCAACGATGATCGAAAACGTGTTGTAAATGATAAAAGATCCGACAAACAACGCGATGAGAGCGAACACCAAGAGGAAGGTGCTGAAAATGCTAATGATCTTCTGGAATGCGTCCTGACTTTCGGAAGTGAATTCTTTTCCAGTGATCGCTTCTGCTCCCGGCGGGATCGCTTTCCCAACAGCGTTGGCCAGTTGCTGCTGCGATTCGCCGTCTTTGCCGGCGATCGAAATCCAGTCGAACATTCCGGGTTCACCAACGAGACCCTGAATGGTTGGTGTTGTAAACAACGCTGCTTGCGCTCCGCCCCAAGTATCGAGCTTTCCGAACTTGGCTATGCCGGCGAGTGTGAATGACTGCACGCCTTTGGTGACCGACACATTGACGGTGTCGCCCACCGAGTAGTGGCCGTCTTTTGCGGTTTTGGCGTCAAGCACGATGTCCGACGGCCCGGTTGGCGGAGCACCATCGACAACCTTCCAACCGTTGAGCGAAGGAGACGTCAACCAGTTCAAACCAAAGTTTGGTGGACCTTGCGCTGCGACAAGTGGCTTGTTGTCTTTGTCGAGAACCTTGATCTGTCCTCGAACCTGGCCTTCCGCGGCTTCAACTCCGGGGACACCTGTGACGGCGGGTAGAACCGATTCTGAAATTCGTGTGCGCTGCGAACCAAATGGAGTTTCGACTTTGTTGCTTGAACGGACGACGACATCGATTGAGGCATAGACATCGGAGAACACCTTGTCGAAGCTGGCGCTGATGCTTGAGGTAAGCACCTGTGTTCCTGACATGAACGCGACACCGAGCAGCACTGAAAGTGCGGTCGCGATGAGGCGAACCTTGTGGGCCATAAGCCCACGCAGCGTGACTTTCAGCACGTCAGGCTCCGAAGCGCTTCATGCGATCGATCACCGAATCTGCGGTGGGCGATTGCAATTCGTCGACGAGAGCGCCGTCGACGAGGAATACGACGCGATCGGCGTAACTCGCAGCAAGGGGATCGTGCGTGACCATGACAATTGTTTGAGCGAACTTGTCAACAGCCGTGCGCATGAATTGCAGAATCTCTGAACCGCTGCGCGAATCAAGATTGCCGGTTGGTTCGTCGGCAAAAATAATCGCGGGCTGACTGGCGAGTGCACGAGCAACAGCCACGCGCTGCTGCTGCCCGCCGGAAAGTTCACTTGGCCGATGTGAGAGGCGGTCGCCGAGACCAACAGTCGAAATAATGGTGTCGAGCCATTCCTGGTCGGGGGCGCGACCGGCGAGGTCCATCGGAAGCGTGATGTTCTCAAGCGCAGTCAGTGTCGGTACAAGGTTGAACGACTGGAAGACAAAGCCGATGGTGTCGCGGCGCAAGCGAGTGAGTTGCTTGTCGTTGAGTCCGCTCAGGTCGACATTGCCAATAAAAATTTGACCGGAGTTGATGGTGTCGAGCCCCGCAACGCAGTGCATGAGCGTTGACTTACCACTTCCCGACGGGCCCATAATGGCGGTGAACTTGCTGCGTTCGAAGGAAACGCTCACGTTGTCGAGAGCGGTTACCAGCGTGTCGCCGGCTCCGTAGACCTTGGTCACGTTCTCGGTGTGAGCGGCAGTGGCGGTATCGGTGGGGGAAGGATTCATCGTGGTTGTCACGGCCGAAAGGGTAGGCCCTAGACGCGCAAAAGGGACAGGCGGAGGCCGGTCCCTTTTGACGAAACGTACTGCAGGTTGTTCAGCGGTTGGGCTGAGGTGTGAGCTTCTTGAATCCCTTGGGGAAACGCTCGGTTGCCTCTTCGTCGGAAAGGGCTGGGGACACGATGACGTCGTCACCGTCAGTCCAGTTGGCAGGCGTTGCGACCTTGTAGCCATCGGTGAGTTGCAGCGAGTCGATGACGCGGAGAAGTTCATCGAAGTTGCGACCGGTGCTGGCCGGGTAGGTCAGGATCAGGCGAACCTTGTTGGCTGGATCGATCACGAACACGGAGCGAACAGTCATCGTGTCGTTAGCGTTCGGGTGGATCATGTCGTAGAGGTCGGCCACAGTGCGGTCCGGGTCGGCAATGACCGGGAAATTCACGGCCTGGCCCTGCGTCTCTTCGATGTCGCCTTCCCACGAGAGGTGGGAGTCAACGGGGTCGACCGAAAGGCCGATGGGCTTCACGTTGCGCTTGTCCCATTCGGGCTTGAGCTTGGCCACGGTGCCGAGTTCAGTCGTGCAGACCGGTGTGAAGTCCTTGGGGTGTGAAAACAGGATCGACCATGAGTCGCCCTTCCAGTCGTGGAAGGACACGCTGCCTTGTGTGGTGTCAGCGATGAAGTTGGGGGCGATGTCGCCGAGGCGTAGTGCCATGTTTCTGAAGCCTCCATGGCTCGAGAGTGGGTGGGGGCGACATCTTGCCCGACGCACGCTCAAATGTCGACCCCGTAGGTCGGGAATTGCGGTTTACCCAGAAATCCCTAGTGGGGACGGCCCTCGAACCCTGACCATGGATCTTCAGATCCGCCCAATTCGGGCTTCACGACATCGGGCTCGAGGAAGATTCGCGTGGCGGCCGGGACAGCGGCACGAATCGCGACTTCGATCTCGTCGATCGCTACAGCGAGTTGGGCCATCGTGAGCGAGCGGTCGAATTCCACCTTGGCGGCCACCAAAATTTCATCGGGTCCGATGTGTTCGGTGCGGAGCGAAATGAGCTCGTTCACAACTGGGGAAGCGTCGATCGCGGAGCGGATGGATTCTTCATCGACTTCGGTCGCCGATTCGCCGATCAACAGACTTTTCATCTCGATCGAGAGAATGATTGCGATCACGCCAAGGAGGGTGCCGATGATGATCGAGCCGACACCGTCCCAGACCCCGTTGTTGGTGACAACAGAAAGTATGACGGCGACGAGAGCGAACGCAAGGCCAACAAGCGCGCCTGTGTCTTCAAGGATGACAACTGGCAACTCAGGTGCACGAGAGCGTCGGATGTACGCGATCCAAGAATCGTCTCCCTTCGCTGGGCGGGCTTCGTGGATAGCAGTTCGAAAAGAGTTCGCTTCAAGGAGCAGTGAAACCACGAGGATTCCGATCGCCCACTGGGCGGAATCGATTTCGTGCGGGTGCAAAACTTTTTCAACGCCTTCGTAAATTGCGAACATCGCACCGAGCGTGAAAAGCACGATAGAAACGACGAACGCCCAAAAATAGCGCTCGCGTCCATAACCAAACGGGTGCTTGCGGTCTGGAGCCATTCGAGAGCGTTTTCCACCAAAGAGCAACAGAATTTGGTTGCCTGTATCGGCGAGCGAGTGGATGCTCTCGGCGAGCATCGAACTTGAATTGGTGACGAGAAACCCCACGAATTTGGCAATCGCGATGCCAAGGTTTGCCAGCATCGCGGCGATTACTGCTCGGGTAGATCCCTCTGTCGACATGGAAGCGCGTTAGCTCTTTGCGCTCAGTGCTTGCTCGGGATGTAACGAGCAAGCGAAGCGTTGATTTCTTTCCATGCTTCATCGCGGCCATCGAATTCGCCAACGTCAGAGAATTTGCCTGGCTCAAGGTCTTTGTAAATCGAGAAGAAGTGTTTGATCTCCGCGAGTGTCTCGGCCGGGATGTCTTCAATGTTCATCGCATCGCGCCAGCGTGGTTCGCGGTGATGTACGCACAGGATCTTGGCGTCGCGTCCGGCATCGTCGGTCATCCAGAGGACTCCAACAGGTCGCACGTGGATCCAGCAGCCAGGGAACGTCGGGTCTTCGGTGAGAACGAGAACGTCGAGGGGATCGCCGTCCTCGGAGAGCGTGTCGGGGATGAACCCGTATTCGGTGGGGTAGGTGGTGGCCGAGAAAAGGCGGCGGTCGAGGTGGATCCGCCCGGTTTCGTGGTCAATTTCGTACTTGTTGCGACTCCCGCGAGGGATCTCGATCACGACATCGATGGTTTCCATTTCTCTATTCTGCCCGGTTCTGTGCCCCTTCGACGTAGGTCGCGATTGGGGACTGTGCGAGACTCACCGACCGTGACCACGCACAAACTGACCTCAACTGATGGTTTCGTCGTTCTCGATCTCGACGATGCTCCGATGGCTACCGGCATTGTTCGTTCGGCACCAAAGGTGCTTGTCGATGGAGCGAAATGGCTCGCTCGCTCGGAGACCTACCGCTACGCGTTTTTCGACCGCAAGGTTTCTGGAGCTTCTGCAGCAGTCAATGCACCCGTTGATGCCAAAGCAGAGGCGATCGCGTCCTTCGCGACTGAACTCGCCGGCGACGCGTTTTCCACGGTGCACCTGAGCGCCGGACGCGGCATCTCGCCCGATGATCTTGCCGAACTTCGTTCGCGTGATCCACGGCCCGAATCTTGGTGGTCAGAACGCGACGCGCTCACCGCCGCTGGCATCGTTGCTGCAGCAGGCCAAGCTGCGGGTGGACTTTCTGGTCGCACTGTTGCGATTGAAACCTTCGACGCGATGACCTCGTTGCTCCCCGAGATGTTTCGTGCGGCAGGCGCAACGGTGATTGAACCTGATGTTTCTGAAGACGCCAGCGCAGTTCTTCATGCTGATGTCGACGTGTTAGTCGCTGGATCAAAGGTCGGTCTCATTGGTGACGCCAACGCATCGAATGTCGTGGCGCGTTTGATAGTTCCGAGTGGCCCGATGCCCGTCACCGCGAAAGCGTTTGCGGGATTCGGTCGACGAGAGGTGACGGTTCTTCCTGATTTCGTCACAACTTCTGGCCATCTCGCGGCATGGCCGATAGATGGCTCATCGACGGACGTAGCCGAACTTGTTGGAGCAGCAATTGCCCAGGTCATGACTCATGAAAAGGGACCGCTCCTCGGGGCGTGTGAAATTGCCGAAGCATTTCTCGGCACGTGGGCGACGGTTCCTTTCGGTCGACCAATCGCCTGATCGTTATGGCGACGTCATCTGGTTTGGTGTGGTTCCGGCGGGACCTTCGTCTTGGTGACAACCCGGCATGGGCGGCGGCAAGTTCGGAACATCAGGAAATCACCGCGCTCTTTGTTCTGGATCCAGCGCTGTTAAATCGCGCGAGTTCACGTCGCGTTGCTCGTCTCCTCGGCGATCTTGCGGCACTCGACGAGTCACTTGCAGATCACGGCGGACGTCTGCTCGTTCGTGTCGGCAATCCTGAATCGGTTGTGCCTGAAGAAGCGCGGCGACTGGGTGTGTCAGCGGTTCACCTCAATCACGACGTCACGCCGTACTCGACGGCGCGCGACAACGTTGTCAAACAACAGATCACGGAACTCGGTATCGATTGGATCCCCGAATGGGGAACCCTGGTGCACGAACCCGGACGCATTTTCACGAAAGCAGGTTCGCTTTCGCAGGTGTTCACCCCCTTCTTTCGCGTTTGGGAACGAACGGCATGGTCGCCCTGGCCAGCGCAAGGGGATGCAGAGATCACTGCCGATCCGGGCGATGGCATTCCTCAATCCGAGCGGCCGTATCCGGTGCTCGATGGTGAAACGGGCGATGCCGCTCTTGCCGGCGAACGTGGCGCACAGGCCCGACTTGATCTCGCCGTTTATCGAGCAGATTCCTATGACGGAGATCGCAACACGCCTTCGGTTCTCGGCACGTCGCAACTTTCAATTGACCTTCGATTTGGAACGCTGTCGCCGCGTTTCATAGCGCAGGCCGTGGGCGAGTCGAGCGCTGGTCGTGCAGCGCTTGTTCGCCAACTCGCATGGCGCGATTGGTATGCGCATCTTCTTTTTGCAACACCGACGCTTGTTGAGCAACCGATGAAACCGCAGTACGCGGCAATTCAGTGGCGGCAGGATGACAAGAGTTTTGATGCTTGGAAGAACGGATGCACGGGTTATCCGTTCGTTGACGCAGGTATGCGTCAGCTGAAAAAGACCGGATGGATGCATAACCGCGTGCGGATGGTTACGGCGTCGTTTCTTGTGAAGAATCTGCTCATTGATTGGCGTCGTGGTGAGCGATATTTCCGCCATGTACTTCTTGATGCTGATGTTTCCCAAAATGTCGGAAACTGGCAATGGGTTGCCGGCACTGGCCCGGATGCTTCGCCTTATAACCGTGTCTTTAACCCGGTACTCCAGGGACAACGATTCGATACTGAGGGTGACTACATCCGTCGTTGGGTGCCGGAATTAGCAGTTCTTGATGCGAAGGCGATTCATGAACCGTGGGCGGTCGGTCCGTTGGAACTCGCAGCCGCTGGTGTCGAACTTGGAACCGACTATCCGGAACCGATAGTCGATCTTGCATTTAGTCGCGGTCGAGTGCTTGACGCGTATGGAGCAGTCAAGCGTTAACGATCACGAAGCGCGCGCAGCGTCTTGTACTGATCGACGACTAATTGAACGAGGGGAGTGTCCAGCAGCTGCTCGCTGCTCTTCGTTTTCTCCGCCCCAATATCCGTTTTCGCGATTGTCACGAGCGAGTTCGCGACAAGCGATGTTGACCGGACATGCATCGCACATTGCTTTGGCCGCAACTTCGCGGCGTACACGGCGTTCAGGTCGCTCTCCTGCAACCCCGAAAAACAAAGTGGTTCGACCCTTGCACGAGGCGTGGTCCATCCACTCGGGTCGGGCAGTTGCGAGCAGTGTGGATTCCATCTCGACTCCAGTGGGTAGGTGCACCGAGGGAACAGCGGGGAAGCAATGATCAATTTAGTGCTAAATCCATCCAACGCCACTTAAAATCGGGCTGTACCCCTGTGGCATGAGGCACAGGATCGATCGGGGTGGATCGGTGATGGGCCGGCAGAGTTGAGGAGCAGGCATCGCCCCTAGGCTCAGCCCGTGACTGTGTTTCTCGTGGGAGCCGGACCAGGTGATCCGGGGTTGCTGACCTTGCGTGGGGCCGAGGCCCTTTCCATGGCCGATGTTGTGGTCTTTGACCGGCTTTCGGTTGGTGCGCTGCTTGAACTCGCTCCGCTCGCTGCTGAACAGATCAGCGTGGCGAAATCCGCTGGTCAGGCCGTTATGGCCCAGGACGACATCAACGAGCTCTTGATAGAGAAGGCAAGGCAGGGCAAGACCGTCGTCAGGCTCAAAGGCGGAGACCCGTTTGTTTTCGCCCGTGGGGGCGAGGAAGCTGCGGCACTCGCAGCCGCGGGGATCCATTACGAGGTCGTGCCCGGCGTGACCTCCGCGATCGCAGTTCCTGCCTATGCCGGAATCCCCGTGACGTTGCGCCACTCATCGACCTCGTTCACCGTGATCACCGGTCACGAGGATCCCGACAAGAGCGACGAGGTGAATTGGGAAGCCGCCGCTCAGTTGGGCGGAACCATCATCATTCTCATGGGAGTTGGTCGACTGCCGAAAATTGTTGATCGCCTCTTGGCCGGTGGCCTCGCGCCCGACACACCAGCAGCGGCCATTCGGTGGGGAACGCGTCCGGAGCAACACACGGTTCGCTCGACGCTGTCGGCAATCGCTCGCGAACCACTCGAATCGCCGAGCGTCATTGTGGTTGGTCAAGTAGCAGCGATGGACCTTTCGTGGTTCGAATCCCGTCCGCTGTTTGGCAAAAAAGTGATCGTTACTCGACCGCGTCATCAATCGTCGGTGCTCGCTGATCGCCTGCGTGATGAAGGCGCCGAAGCGCTCATGGTGCCGACAATCGAAATCGTCGATCCCAGCGATCAAGGTGCAGCGCTACGCGCATCAATCGATCACCTTTCGTCCTACGACTGGTTGGTTCTGACATCTGCGAACGGTGCGTCGCGGTTCTGTGAACTGTTGCGCGATGGACGCGATCTCGCTGGTGTGAAAATTGCAGCTATCGGCCCGGGGACTGCGGAAGTTCTTGCTGACTTCAACCTCATTGCCGACCTAGTTCCCGAGCGATTTATTGCCGAGTCGTTGCTTGAAGCATTTCCATTGCCGCACGAAACTGATCAGTGTCGTGTGCTCCTAGCCCGAGCAGAAGTAGCACGAGATGTTCTTCCTGATGGCCTTCGTGACCTTGGTTGGCGAGTCGATGTTGTCGATGCGTACAGAACAATCCCCGTTGAACCCACCGATGAGGAAAGAGCGCGCATTGCCGAAGCCGACATCGTCACGTTCACGTCATCATCAACTGTTGAAAATTGGATCGCCGCTTTTGGCAGTGACACGTTGCCGAAAATGGTTGCGTGTATTGGTCCCATCACCGCCGACACCGCGCACCGTGCCGGGCTTCGAGTCGATGTCATAGCCGAGGTGCATACGATCGACGGACTCGTTGATGCCCTTGTTGAGCGGGTCGCTCGACCCGATGCGCCAAAGTCGACGGTACGCCGACGCACCAGCCGTGGTCCTCGATTCGGCCGCAAACCGCGGCGTGCCTAGGCTCTGCGTCGATGAGTTTCCCGCAACGTCGACTTCGACGGCTTCGTCGCACTCCGGCTCTTCGCCGGTTAGTGGCCGAAACACGTCTCTCCCCCGATGATTTCATCGCGCCGTTATTCGTGCGCGAGGGAATCACCGAGCCGCAACCGATTGCTTCGATTCCTGGCATTGTGCAACACACGCTCGGGTCACTTCGTGCCGAAGTCGCCGACCTTGTGGGTTTGGGTGTGCCAGGCGTAATTCTCTTTGGCGTCCCCGAAACTAAAGACGAGGTTGGATCGGGCGCGTGGGATCCAAATGGAATTGTTCAGGTCGCATTGCGAGAGTTACGCGACACCTTTGGCGATCGCGTTGTGCTCATCACCGATCTCTGTCTTGATGAGTACACCTCGCACGGTCACTGTGGAGTCCTCGATGGTCGCGGAAGTGTCGACAACGACGCCACCCTTGATCTCTATGCAAAGGTCGCTCTTGCACAAGCCGCTGCTGGCGCCGACATGGTTGCTCCTTCAGGAATGATGGATGGCGCGGTTGCGGCAATTCGTGGTGCTCTCGACGGTGGAAATTTCCTTGAAACCGCGATCATGGGGTACTCAGCGAAGTACGCGTCTGCGCTTTACGGTCCATTCCGCGATGCAGTTGATGTCACCATCGAAGGTGGCGGCGACCGCAAGGGATATCAACAAGATCCCGCGAATGCGCGTGAGTCGCTTGAAGAGATTCGCCAAGACCTATTTGAAGGCGCCGACATTGTGATGGTGAAGCCAGCGATGTCCTATCTCGACATCATCGCGAGGGCACGTCAAGAAGTCGATGTTCCAATCGCGGCGTACCACGTATCAGGCGAGTACGCGATGGTGAAAGCTGCGGCCGAACGCGGATGGATCGATGGCGACGCAGTCGCAATTGAACACCTGACTTCAATCCGGCGCGCTGGCGCTGACATGATCCTTACCTATTTCGCGCGCGAAGTCGCGGAACTTCTCAACGATTGAGCTCATGAAACAAACAAACGAATCGTTGTTCGAACGTGGCCAACGCGTCATCCCCGGCGGCGTGAATTCACCAGTGCGGGCATTTCGCTCTGTGGGTGGAACTCCGTACTTCGTTGCCAGCGGAAGCGGCGCACGAGTAACTGACGTTGAAGGAACGACGTTCCTTGATCTTGTGCAGAGCTATGGCGCGATCATCGCTGGCCATGCTCATCCAAAGATCATTGAAGCAATTCAGAAAGCAGCAACCGACGGAACATCGTTTGGTGCGCCAACTCCGCGTGAGGTCGAACTCGCCGAAGCAATTAATGAACGCGTTCCGTCGTGCGAAAAGTTGCGCATGGTGAATAGCGGCACCGAAGCCACAATGAGTGCGATTCGTGTAGCGCGAGGTGCGACGGGTCGTCCAAAGATTCTTAAGTTCGCTGGCAACTATCACGGACATAGCGACGGGCTTCTGGTCTCCGGTGGTACCGCAATGGCATCGCTCGGAATCCCGGCCTCGGCAGGCGTTACCGATAATGCGATTGCTGACACGGTTGTCGCTCCGTACAACGTCGTCCCCACCCTTGACGGCACCTTCGCTGCAGTCATTGTCGAACCATGCGCAGCGAACATGGGGCTCGTTCCGCCGGCACCCGGTTTTCTTGAGGGGTTGCGCGCCGAATGTGATCGCGTTGGCGCGTTACTTATCTTCGATGAGGTGATTACAGGTTTCCGTGTTGCGCGCGGTGGAGCGCAACAACTTCTGGGAGTCAAACCTGATCTCACTGCATTCGGAAAGATCATCGGCGGGGGATTGCCTGTGGGTGCATTCGGTGGTCGCGCCGACGTGATGGACAACCTTGCTCCGTTAGGCCCCGTCTACCAAGCGGGAACGTTGTCAGGAAACCCACTGGCAACTGCGGCAGGTCTCGCCGCGCTTTCGCTGCTCGATGACGACGCGTATGCATTGATCGAATCGCGCGCTGATTGCCTTGCCGGTTCCCTTGCGAACGCTTTCGCGTCTGCGGGAATCACCGTTTGCGTTCCACGCTTCGCATCGCTTGTCGGATTGTTCTTCGGCGACACCGCGCCAACCGACTACGTAAGTGCATGCACAACCGATGAAGCGTTGTATGCATTGTTCTTCCATGAACTTCTTGATCGCGGCGTTGCGATTGCGCCAGGTGCGTACGAAGTCATGTTCCCGGGGCTTGCTCACGACGACGAAGTACTCACCGCAATTGGCGATGCGGCGCATGCGGCCGCTGCTGCGGTTGCATCACGCTGAGTGCAGAGAACAGAACGTGAAAGGACCCCGCCGAAGCGGGGCCCTTTCCAAAACTGATTGATTGAAACGGTTACGACTTGCTACCGACCGGTGTTTTCCAATTCGGCTGAATCGTGAGTTGGCCGGCTGGATCAAAGAGCAGCTTGCCGTCAGGTGTGATGAGTTCGCCGGCAGCATCGAGCATCGGCTTTCCATCGGCGTAGGTGATGTTGCCTTTGGCGTCAGCCGTGGTCTTGCCACCCGAAAGCGTTTCCCACTCGTAGCGGATCACAGCGAGAAGTTGAGTCTGGTTAAGAGTTTTGTTGAAGTTCGGCATTGGGTTGCCGTTGTAACTGAGGGTCTTGTGCTGACCACCCTCACGAGCCGGATCTCCGTACGGCGTTCCCGCGGGGCCGGTGCCATTTGAACCGAGCCACACGAACTGAAGTTGTCCGATGATGTCGGGGAAGGTGGCAACCAGGTTGCCGTCAGTCATCACACGTCCGACACCGCCGCCACCACCAGCGCCATGACAGCCGGCGCAATTGGCGGAAAAGATCGCTTGACCTGTTGCAAGTTGTGATGGCTCACCATTGGACGAAGGTGAAAGCCCTCCGATGTAAATGACGGCCCATAGCGGCAGGAAGGCAAGAACGGGCATTGCCCAGTACGGGATCTTCTTCCGCTTGAGAGCAGCTTCGACATACGGCGGAACTGGTTCCGGTGTCGCGGCAGGGGCAACGGCGGCAGGTGCAGCGGCCGCAGTGGCTTTCTCGATCGGTGCGCTTTCGGCAGCAGACGCAACCTCGGCCGCGTCAGGGGATCCACCGTCGAGCGAGGTCCGACGGTCTTTAGAGCGCTTGAGCAGGTGCTCGGGTACTTCGGTCACGGTTCCTCCGAAGCGGACGGGGAGTTATGGGAGCAGTGATCTTGGCGGATTCGCCGGCGAAGCCGACGGACACCGGCCGTAAGGGGTCAAACCTAGACGACGCGGACAGGGCGGAGCCAAGTATCAGGGTCCAATTTTTCTCGGTGACGTGAAATGGTTCTCGTCAGGTCGGCCGACCCTGTCGTCACGCGCACCCTCCCGATTCCGCGTGCCGAACCTCGAGCGCGGCGAGTGACGTTCGTCGCGCCGGCCGGTGAAATGTCACCCCTCCGAATGTCTCAACCCCCTCGCGGCGGTGCTAGACAATTGGTGCGCCAAACCGGCCTGCCGGGCATGGCACAGTTACGTCCTGACCATTTGTGCAAACGTTCACGAGGGAGGCCAACCCGGGTGGTTGCGTTCATCGCATCGGTAATTGTGACGGTCCTCTTGACCGCACTCGTGATTCCGATGGCCAAGCGACGTCCAGTAGGGACACCGCTCACATGGGGTGAGGCAATGGCTGCCTCTGTGTATGCGTTTTTCCTGATGTTTTGGGCCTACGGGCTCGTCCCTCACCTGTTTCTCACGTGGGCGGGCAACGAACTGGGCTGGCGCCCCGACAAACTTCTGTTCGGCCCCGGGTCGATCCTCAAGCCTCAGGTGCTCGGGGGCTGGAGCCCAATCACGATCACCTATCAGACGCTTCGCGATATCGCGGCGGTCTTGATCTACGTCGTCTTACTCGGTGGGCAGATTGCCCTCTGGGTCTGGTGGCAGAACCGAGGCAAGCGAGCCGCTGCCGCCGAATCGGCGCAGGCAACCGCAACCTCTGAATACGGCCGACCCCTGGTCCGGAAGAGCTGACCATGGCCCGCATTGACGCCAACCCTCCGATGCCCGAATTCCGCGACGATTACGTCCTGCGGGAAGTCGACGCGGAATGGCTGTCAAAAGCGGTCAAGCCCAAGCAATTCATCCATATCGATCAGTCCGAGTGCATCACTTGCGAAGGCTGTGTCGATATCTGCCCGTGGAAGTGCATCCATCTGGTTCGCACTTCTTCTATTGATGAGGCCATCGGCACCGAAATGCCGGGGGATGACCCAGGCGACCATTCGGTCTTCCTCATTGATGACGATGTTTGTACCCGATGCGCACTTTGTGTCGACCGCTGTCCCACAGGTGTCATCATTCTCGGAAAGGTCGGCGCTGCGCCGGCCGATGGTGACTCCCACCAACGCACGGCCACCCATGGCTATGGGTACGGCATGCGTCTCGGTTAGTTCTCACTCTTTTCCTTTGTTTTTCTGTCTTTTCTGTCCATTCTGAACTCGAACCACCCTCCCGGAATCGGTCATCGATTCCGGCTCACACGGAGTAACTGCCTTGGCCAAGACCATGGAGCGCCCCAACGGGAAGAAGACCCCCGCACAGCGCGTCAGTGAAGTCGTCGACAAGACGCAGGGCTCACAAGCCTGGAATTCAATCTTCCGACCAGGTTCGGTGTTCCGAAAGGGCTACACCGATAGCCCTCGTAACCGTTCGTACGTGGTCATGAACAGCGTGCTGTACCACCTTCACCCGGTGAAGGTGAAGCGACACGCGGTCAAGGTCAGCTACACCCTGTGCCTCGGCGGTCTGAGCTTTTTCCTCTTCATCCTGCTGACCATCACGGGCATTTTCCTGATGTTCTTCTACCGCCCGACAGCGGCTCAGGCCTGGAACGACATCTACACCCTGCAAACCTCAGTGGCCTTTGGTTTGCTCGTGCGAAATATGCACAGATGGGCCGCCCACCTCATGGTGTTGTCGGTCTTCTTGCATATGGCCCGCGTCTTCTATCACGGCGCTTACAAGCCACCTCGAGAATTCAACTGGGTGATTGGTGTCATTCTTCTGACCCTTACCCTCCTGCTTTCCTTCACCGGCTACCTGCTTCCGTGGGATCAACTCGCACTTTGGGCGGTGACGGTGGGTACGAACATGATGGGCTACACCCCTGTGTTCGGCGACCAAGTGAGATTCGTGCTCCTTGGCGGTAAGGAAATCGGTACCGACACGCTGTTGCGTTGGTATGTGTTGCATGTCTTGTTTGTTCCGTTCGTGACCGTCATCTTCCTTGCGATCCACTTCTGGCGGGTCCGCAAGGACGGCGGCATCTCCGGACCGTTGTGATCGAGGAGCCATGACCGAGATCCCCGAACATCTCCGCAAGCGAGCCGAAGAGGCCAAGGCCAAGGCAGCAGCCAAGGCTGCTGGTGACGCGCCCGCCGAGGCCGCTGCAGAAGCGCCCGCCGCTGCCGAAAGCGCAGGCGATAGCCGTATTCCGGCCCACCTGCTTGCGCGGTCAAAGTCCGCAAAGGCCAATAAGGAAGGTGGCACCATAGCTACCGCTCCTGCCGCAACCGGCGGCGGCGTTGCCACCGCAGTTGCCGATGCCGCCCCACCTCCCACCGCCACTGGCCCTGGCGGACATACGCAGCGTCTCCTTACGGTGGTCAAGGCCGGCTCCATCCAGGACCTGAAGTCGACTCCGATCGACAAGGTGCACGTGTGGCCGCACCTCTTGGCCGTCGAGTTTGTTGCCTCGCTGGCCATCACGGTTTTCACGTTGATCTTCTCGATCTTCGTGAATGCACCGCTGCTTGAACTGGCGAATATCAACCAGACCCCGAACCCTTCGAAGGCCCCGTGGTATTTCCTCGGTCTTCAGGAACTTCTCACGATGTTCCACCCCATGGTCGCTGGTGTGACCATCCCGGGTATGGGCATTTTCTTGTTGATTCTTGCTCCGTACATCGATCGCAATCCTTCAAATAAGCCCGAGGATCGCAAGTTTGCGATCTCACTTTTCACGATTCAGATGATGTTCTGGGCCGTGCTTGTCATTATCGGTTCCTTCTTCCGTGGTCCTGGCTTCAACTTTGTGACGCCTTGGACTGGCGGTCTGTTCTTCGAGTTGTGATGGCGCAAACGCAGGAGTCCCCCAAAT
>JAPLAE010000062.1 GCA_026393455.1 Actinomycetota bacterium | reverse complement strand
GCAAGTGACGGCGCCGCATTGTCGTGATGACGACAGGTTCAAGCTGCGCGTCGTCGAGTTTTCGATCAGATGCAACGGTGGCCACGATCACACACCCGGCCGCGTGGCCCAGTTGATTTCGGCATCGGGCTTGCGCAAGTAGAGCGGCTGCAAGTCCCACGGCTTTACCCACTGCTCTCGAAGCGCCTGGGCATGGCCCAACATCACTAGCGACGTCGCGTTCGGATAAGCAAAGCCTTCCTCGGCGATTTCGCACTTCTTCAGGCCTTCGAATACTTCGCTGTATCGAATGGCGCCATCGCCGACGAGAAGACATTCCTCGCCCGAGGCCATAAGTTCCGACGCCAAGTCATCGGGAGACCCAACCTGGTGATCGGAGATTCGTTGAATGCCGCCGGTCACCTGGCGATAAAAGGCGTAGAACAACTCACCACGCCGTGCATCGATCGTCGCAACGATGAGTCGCGGCGTAAACCGAACGGGAAACGCCAGTAGGTCAAGGCTCGGCACACCGATCATTGGCACATCAAGCGCATACGCCATGGCCTTTGCCGCAGCAACGCCAACGCGTAGCCCAGTGAAAAGTCCGGGGCCAAGATCGACGGCAACAACACTGATTTCTGAAAGTTCAATACGCGCCTGTTTGCACGCGAACTCGATCGACGGCGTGAGGACTTCGGCGTGCTGACGACCGCGGCTCGATTGTGTTGAGGCAAGAACGCCTTCGTGGCCACCAACGGCAACACTCACCTGCATTGTTGCCGTATCAATTCCGATGATCAGCATCAGTCGTCTCCATCGGGTTCGTGAATCCACGGAGAAACCGCAGTGGCAACTGCTCGAATGCGCGCGCTCCAGCGCGCGCCTACGGGAACGAGTTCAAGGACACGCACATCATCGGCAGCACCGGTTTGATCAAGCGAGATTGCTACCTCATCAAATGAAAACCGGATTTCGAGATAATCCGCGGGAAGCACTGGAGCAACCGAGTCACCCCATTCAATGACCGTCACGCCACCATCATCAAGCATCTCCGCAACACCGAGATCGAGAACCTCGCCGAGTGCTTCAAGTCGATAAACATCGAGATGGTTTAGCTCGAGACGACCTTCGTAGGTATTTACCAACGTAAAAGTGGGCGAGGTAATGAGATCGTCGATGCCGAGCGCCGCACCGAAACCCTGCGTGAATGCCGTCTTGCCCGCGCCAAGATCACCGGCAAGAAGCATGAGGTCACCGGGACGCGCCAATTCGGCAAGCGCCGCGGCGAGTTCCTTCGTCTCTTCCGGCGAGGTAGTGCGAGCAAAAATCATTAATTATTTCCTCGCGGATAAAACCGAGGAACCCGAGGACCAATTCCGCAAACGATTTCATAGGCAATCGTGTCGAGGTGCGTTGCGACGTCTTCGGCGGTAATCGTCGCTTTGCCCTGGGTTCCGATAAGCACCACTTCATCGCCAACTTCGATGTGATCGTCGCCGCAATCGACCATCAACTGATCCATGGTGACAACCCCAACAATTGGGCGCTTTTTGCCACCGATAAGTACCTCGCCACCAACGAGGCCAAGGCGACGGGGAACTCCATCGGCATAGCCAATGGGCACAGTGGCCACAGTGGTATCGGATTCGAAACGATGGCGAAGGCCATAAGAAACGCCCTCGCCTGCGGTCACTCGTTTCACAAACGCAACTTCAGCGCGCAGCGAAAGCGCCGGCCGAAGATCGGGGGTTCCCGCTAATCCAGGTGCGGGAGAAATGCCATAGACCGCGATTCCGACACGCACGAGGTCGTAGCGACCACGTGGGTGGGCGATCGCGGTCGCCGAATTCGCCGAGTGGCGAATCGACGGGAAGATTCCGGCATCCCCGAGTTTTGCGAGCACCGCTTCGTAGCGATCGAGTTGCTCATCGGTAAATGGATTGTCAGGTTCGTCCGCAACTGCGCAGTGAGTAAAGATGCCTTCAAGGAGCAGTTCTGGGCGCTTCACCACGTCGCGCGCAAGCGCTAGGGCGTCGGCTGGCGCGACACCGATGCGATTCATCCCGGTATCGACCTTCAGATGGACAGGAACAATCTTTCCTTGTTCACGCGCCGCGTTCGCGAGCAACTCGGCAGCCACGGGCGAGATGATGCATACGCGTAAGTCGTACCGAACCACGGCAGCGAGATCGGCGAGCCGTGGCTGTGAGAGTAAGAGGATCGGCGCAGTGATCCCCGCTTTTCGGAGCACCGCCGCCTCTTCAATAAGTGCAACAGCAAGCCAATCGGCACCCGCATCAAGCGCTGCTTCGCTTACAGCGATCGCACCGTGGCCGTAGCCGTCGGCTTTTACAACCGCGCATACCAAAGACGGGGCCACCAAGGCACGCAGAACACCCACGTTGTGGGCGACCGCTCCAAGGTCAACCTCAGCGCGTGCGGCGCGCATCGTCCTACGCGCCCGCTCCGGCAGAACCGGCGCCAGAGGAACCATCCTGCGAGTCCCATTCGCTCACGATGGCGCGAACAATGTCGCCACGGGCGACGATGCCGATAATCGTTCCGGACTCGTCAAGAACTGGAAGGCGATCGGCGCCCTGTTCATGCATGATCGTTGCCGCGTGTTCAACCGTGTCGTCGGGAGCGAGTGTCGGTGCTGCGTCGTCCATAACTTCGCCAACGGTAGAGCCCAGTGCTTTTTCAACATCGTGATCGAACTTCTTCTTCGACGAAGGCAACTCGATATAAGCACCAAGCAAGGTGATGACAGTGGGAAGGTGGACTCGTGCTTCCTCAACGATGAGATCAGCAGTGGAAAGCAAGCCAACGATCGAACCGGCGGCATCAACCACTGGAGCACCATCGACATGGCGCGTAAGCATGGCCCGCATGGCGTCCATCACGTTGTCTTCGGGAGCAAAGGTCAGGACATCGCTGGCCATTACGTCACGGACAGGCAGTTCTCGCAGCATCGTTCCTCCAGGATCCGGCCGTAGACCGGAAAGCGGCCTATCTGGGACTAAGGCCGCAGAAAGGTCAAGTCGTCAAGCACAGCCGGGAGATGAGCGATCACATCGCCAGCTACCAGACCGCGCCGCCAGCCTAGGGCTCCGGCCCGTCCGTGGAGGAATGCCCCGCCGGCCGCGGCGCGAAGCGGATGAACACCGCACGCAAGCAATGCGCCAATGATCCCGGCCAGAACATCGCCTGTCCCCGCCGTCGCTAATCGCTGATCGCCGGCGATTGAGACAAGCACTTCCCCGTTGGGAGCAGCAACCACAGTGGTTCTGCCTTTTAGAAGAACGACGGCGCCACTTTCAGCGGCGAGTGTGCGCGCTTCCGCGATGCGATCTTCTCCCATTGCGTGTCCGGCGAGCCGCGCAAACTCACCGTCGTGCGGTGTCAGCACTGTCAGTTCAGAAACAAAACGCGAAACATCTGTGCCGAGCGCAGTCAGACCATCGGCATCTACCACTGTGGGCAGACCTCGACCGGTCGCGGCGGCAACAACTTGGCGGATCTGTTCCTTGGTTGCATCGGCGATACCGAGACCGTTTCCGATCACAAGTGAATCGAATCGACCGAGGTCAGCGATCACCTCACTTGACCACCCCTCAGCAGCGATGTCCACGCGCACTGTTTCTAACGGCATCTCCGTGGTTGCACCGCCTGGCGTCGACACACGCACGTACCCAGCGCCGGTTCGCGCGGCAGCACCGCTGCTAAGCGCTGCTGCACCACCCATGCCGGGGCTGCCAGCCACAACCCACACCGCGCTCTGCCACTTATGGGCATCGATCGCTGATTCGGGAATCCATGAAGCAACCGCAGCGGCACCGACGAGGTGCGCGCTCGCTGCTCGAGTATCGAGTCCGATGTCAGCCACGGTGAGTGCACCGCTGCGCGCAAGTCCATCGCCGAAGACATTGCCGGGTTTAAGCGCCGCGAACGTGATCGTTGCGTCGGCGTCCAGCACATCTCCAACACACGAACCAGTCAGACCATCAACACCCGAGGGAATATCGACCGCAAGCACAAGACAACCAGGCGCAACAATGGGGGCAGTCCACTCGCCGCGAAATCCCGTGCCGTACGCAGCGTCGATTACGAGATCGCAATCCGGAAGAACCTCTGGCGCATCTGCGGCGTCAACCACGGTGACCCGCACGCCGCGGGTTCGGAGCCGTTCAGCGGCGTTGCGGCCATCGCTTCCGTTGTTGCCTTTGCCGGCCAAAACGACGACGCGGCGCCCGTAGGCCCCGCCCAGCATTTCGAGTGCAGCTCGAGCAACCGCTCCACCAGCTCGATCGATCAGCACCTCAACCGGTTCCGGGGCCAATCGATCGATCTCGTTCATCTCACTCGGCGTCACGATGGGAACGAGTCCCCCACCATCGATGGCATCGGGATGCGGCAGCGGATGCGCGCCAGCGGGACCAAGGGCTGCGACAGAACGTTCGGGGCCAAGCGCTACTACAACGGCTTGAGCAACGATTGCTGAATGACTCAGCGTGAGTCGCCAACCTTCGATCCCCAACCGTCTCGCGAGCGTTGACGCTCGACCGCTCAGTGCAACTGATGGCTGACCATCTTCGTCACGACGCACTTCGATGTCATGCCAATCGACTCCACCGATACCCACGCCCATTGCCTTCAGAACAGCTTCCTTCGCCGCAAAGCGAACCGCAAAGCGTTCGGTTGGGTCGGTCCGGCGAAGGGCGTACTCGCGTTCAGACTCGGTGAAGAGTTTCTCGACTAACCCAGCACGACGCTCAAGCACACGACGGAAGCGATCAAGATCAACAAGATCGTTTCCGATGCCGACGATCATGAGGTGACCGCACTCATGATCGCCAGTGTTCGGCCAACAGGTTCACAGGTTCGGTCATGAGGTCAATAACCGCAACATCGGTCAAGAGATCGTCACGGAAAACCGGTTCGGTTTCGGTGACCGCATGTTTGATAGCGGCGTAGCGATTCCGATAACCCTGCAAGACCGAGCGCAACGCGGCAAGCGAAAGGTTGTCGTTCAACTGGACATGCAAGAGCGACAACCCTGTCGGCTCACCATCTTTGATCTCAGGAACGATAACAACCGTACGGCCGTCGTTGCGGCCTTTGGCGACAAGGACGGTGTGTTCAACCGCGACCAATCGTTTTGTTCCACGCAATTGTGGATCGTCGGTGATGCGACTTTGCAAATCACGAGCTAGCCCGCCGCGATCGACGATGACGACGCGCGCTTCATCGCGACCTGCGGGGTCGACATGACCCTCAATTGCATAACGGGTATACCCAAGGACTTCATCGATAAGCGGTTCGAGTGCTGCGAGTGTTCGCAGCGTCGAATAGGTGAGGCGGTCGCGCGAAACTCCAGTGCTCAACACTTCCTTCACCAACGGCACCTGCATGAGCGTTTCGTCACTTCGAGAGATACCGACCGTGACGGTCTTTGCCTGGTGCTTAATCGCGTCGACAGGTCGGGTGAGTTCGTCGATCGCAGAAGTGAGCGCCGCCGCTAAATCTTCAAGGACAACTGCCGGCGTGCCGACCTTGCCATATTCGAGTTGATACGACTCAAGCGGAACAGAACCCAGAGCAAATCTCCAGACGGTGGCCAATCGCACCGCCGAACTTGCTTCGAGATGTCCGTTGTACTCCCCATTGCGCAATCCATCGAAGTAACGAGAAGCAAGTGAGTTGAGCGAGGGGCGCAAACCGGACAACAACGATTCACCATCACCGGGGAGTCCGGAGGCGACTGCATTGTCAATTGCCGCGCGAGCTTCGCGAAGCGGACGGGCCTGCGCATCGATAGCTAATGCCGCTTCGTAACCGAAGAGATGGCCGACCATTGCCGAAAGAATGAAGGCAAGACGAGGATGAACCTCGGGCACTGCGATTACCTGGAGAGCAGACGAGAATCGTTCCTCGCCTTGAGTCGCAATCACGACCGGGGCCGCCTTGTGGGCGCGATAGATCGCCACCTCTTTGGCAACATCATCGGCGGTTGAACCTTGGAGTCCCGCTGCGCATACGAGGATCATCGGCTCAGATGAGAGATCGATGTGCTTCTTGTCTTCGGTACCATCGCAGGCGATCGCTTTGTAGCAAAGCTCTGAAAGTTTGATTCGGACTTCCTCGGCCGCAATGCGATTCGCCCCATTGCCAACGATTGCCCAGTAGCGACGTGATGGCGCAACGCGTTGGGCTGCTGCTGCGATGTCATCACGCAGCGCAAACGTGCGTTCCATTGCTTCGGGAATCTGTCGAAGACCTTCGAGAACAGCGGTGCGTTCCGAAGACGTCGCGCCAATTGCGTCCGCTAGAGCAGCAGCCAACAAGTAACAAGCTGCTATCTGTGCGTAGAAGGCTTTGGTTGAAGCGACGCTCATCTCCACATCTCGGCCATCGGAGGTGTAGAGGACTCCGTCAGCTCGATCGGTGAGATCGCTGTTGCGGCGATTAACGATCGCTACAACATGCGCTCCGCGAGCACGGACCAAATCAACAGTGCGGTTGGTATCGGTAGTCGTTCCCGACTGGCTCACCGCAACAACCAATGTGTCAGTCATCGAATCGGTCAGATGGAAGCCGCTGAGTTCCGTCGCCAGGACTGCTTCCACTCTTACTTCGGTAGCAGGAGCAAACGCAGCAAGACCTTCGAGTAACGCTCGCGCTGCAACTGCAGCAGTTCCTTGACCGATTGCCAGAATTCGCTTGATGGAACCATCGGCAAGTGCGCCACGGAGTGCAGGTGACAGAACATCGTCGCCGAGGGTCACGTCAGCGCGTCCGTCGATCTCTACCAATTTCCCGCGAAGTGTTTTACGGAAAGATCCGGGCGCCTCGCCGATTTCCTTGAGCAGGAAATGAGGTGAATCCCCGCGGTCTATATCGCGAGTTGTGATCTGCGCTTCAGCGAGATCTTCGGCAACGACTGGAATCGGCGTGCCGTCGTAGGCCCAACGTTCAATCCCATCGCGATCGCCCGCCTTTGAGCCAACGAGTCGCACAACTTGGCCGCTGCTTGCGGGGTTCGCTGGGTCAACGGGGATGTCGCCATCGAGTCGAAGGTACGACACCGTTTCTTCAACGACGCCATAGGGCTCGCTCGCCACGATGAACGAATCCTCGGCCAAGCCGATGTACAACGCCTGCCCACTTCCGCGAAGCGCAAGCAAAAGGGAATCAGCGGCATCGGCAGCGCTGGCCGCGATCGCCACAGATCCTTCAAGTTCATTCACAGTCGAACGAAACGCCTCGAGGACACCTGTTCCATCAGCCATCGCACGCGACGTCAGTGTCGGGATCACCTTGGCATCGGTTGTGATCTCATCTGCGATGTGAAGTGCTTGGGCCGCTTTGAGATCGGCGAAATTATCGACATCGCCGTTGAGGACAGCCGTGACGTAGGCGCCACCGTTGTCGTCAGTCTCATCGGAGTTAAGGGGATGAGCATTGGGTTGACTGATAATGCCAACGCTCGCCCACCGAGTGTGTCCAAGCACAACGGCCTCGACACTCGCTGCCCCAAGGGCATGACGAAGCAAAGGGTCACCGACAATCGCAGCGCGAAGCGCGCGAGTGTTATCGCCCAGTTCGCCAATTTCTGCGGCAGCCTTATAAACGAAACTCAAATGTCCTTCCGGAGTTCGCACTGCCATTGAGCCAAACAATGGATCGGCAGCGCGATCGGCGACCACCGCACTGACCGCCGGAGACTGCAGATCAAGTCCATGATTGCGAACAAGGAGATGCAACCCAGCGCTGTCGCGCCCGCGCACTTCGAGGCGATCGAGCGCCGAGAGCGCTTGGTGAATCGAAAGAGCAACAGCAACCGCTGCCGGGGTGAATGGCTCGCCTGCAGTCGCGACGCCATCAAGAAGCCCAGCCACTCCCTCGGCGGCTCGGAGGCGATCACGTTGTACTGCCCATACGGCGTCTTTGAGATTCACCACTGCCGCGTTCAGTCGCTCGAGTTCGATCCCCGCCAGAGCAACGTGCCCATTCGCATCAGAGTCGAGATAGTTCTCAAGTTCGACAACCTGCCGGGCAAGACCATCGATAAGCGTCACGATCGATGCGTGAAGTCCAGGGACTTCAAGTAAGGCCCGAACACCTGCAACTCCGCCAAGCAGTTGATCGGCCGCAGCTACCGCTTTCGCAGCATCGGAAATTGGAGCAACGACGACTGATTGAGACGCAACAACACCTGCCAACGACTGTGACGCTGCTTCGAGGCGGTCAAGGACCTCGGCGGCTCCTGGTGGCTGGCGCAACGATGGTCGACGAACGACGGCGATAATCCCGCACATGAGGTAGCCAGCCTACGCCGAGCAGGCGCCGATGACTGCTGCAGCGAGGTTGTCGGCTGCTGCCTCGGCCTGCTCCAAGGTGGGGGCTTCGACCATGACCCGAACAAGGGGTTCGGTGCCACTGAGTCGAATGAGGACACGGCCCCGGTCACCCAATGACTGTTCGACCGCAGCAATGTCGTCAGCGATGACCTCGGCAATATCGTCGCGACGATTTTCAAGGCGAACATTTCGCAACACCTGTGGGAATCGTTCCATGACCGCGTCAGTCAAGACCGAAAGCGGGGTTTGGGCACGGCTAACGAGATCAACGAGTTGGACACCGGAGAGCACGCCATCGCCAGTTGTTGCCCGATCGGCAAAAACAATATGGCCAGACTGTTCGCCACCAAGCGAACTCGATGTCCGAGCAAGAGCTTCGAGAACGTGGCGATCGCCCACTGGAGTCTCGACAACTTCAATTCCTTGCGCTTCCATCGCCAAACGGAAACCAAGATTCGACATCACGGTGACGACAACGCGATCTCCGGCAAGTTGACCGCGCTCGCGCAGATCGCGTGCAAACAGCGCGATGAGTTGATCACCATCGACGAGTTCGCCGCGTTCATCGACGGCCAGAAGGCGGTCGGCGTCACCGTCGAAAGCGAGCCCGAGAGCAGCACCACTCGCAACCACTGCTTTTTGAAGATCTCCCGGATATGTCGATCCACATGCGTCGTTGATATTGCGCCCATTTGGTTGCGCATGCAGCACTTCGACATCGAGACCGAGACCGCGAAAGATCCCAGGAGCTACTGAAGAGGCCGCGCCATTCGCACAATCGATCACGATGCGCATCGGGGCGACTGCAGATACTGATGACGCAACCGCGTCGCACCATTCGGCGACAGCGTTGACGTCTGTCTCAATTCCGGTTGCCGATTCTGTTTCGACGCCGGCTTCCGTACGGGCAACAACCGCGTCGAGCGCTTGTTCAAGCGCGGTTTCCAGTTCATCGGACAACTTGCGGCCGCCAGCAGCAAAGAACTTGATGCCGTTATCCGACCACGGGTTATGCGATGCAGAAATCACTGCACCAGGCACTTCGCGTTGCGCACAGATCCATGCAACTGCAGGAGTGGTGACAACACCCATGCTCAGTGGCTGCGCACCGCCGCGAGAAAGTCCAACGGCCAAGGCCATTTCAAGACGCTCGCCCGATTCACGGGTATCGCGACCGATAACAAATGCTGTGGTTCCAAGAACCTGAGCAGCGGCTTGACCTAATGAAATAACAAGCGCGTCAGTGAACTCAGATGCGGGTCCGCGTACACCGTCGGTTCCGAATCGGAGAGTCATGAGTTAGCAAGAAACGAACTCGCCAAACAAGGCGAGAACGAATGGGTCAGCGCTTCGAGTACTGCGGAGCCTTACGAGCCTTCTTGAGGCCGTACTTCTTGGATTCCTTCTTGCGATCATCGCGAGTGAGGAAGCCGGCCTTCTTGAGCTCGCCGCGCAGTTCGGGATCGAGTTCGATAAGCGCTCGGGCAATGCCATGACGAAGTGCGCCGGCTTGTCCCGAAACGCCGCCACCGTCGATGTTGCACACGATGTCATAGACCTCGTCGGTGCTTGT
>JAPLAE010000048.1 GCA_026393455.1 Actinomycetota bacterium | reverse complement strand
CGGCTTCCGCAGGGGGCCAGAGCTGCACGACAACAACTGCCACTTCGTGCACGATTAGCGGCCTGACCAACGGAACGACCTATTACGTATCGGTCACCGCAACCAATGCCGTTGGCATCTCTGACCCTTCCGTTGTTGCTGTCACCCCGTCGTCGGATCCAGTCGCACCAGCATTCACCGGATAAGTAGTCGAAAGACAAGTAGCGCGACTACGGAGGTTTCCGCGGCGTCGCCTAAATCATTTCTGATATGCCCCGCATCGAGTCGGTTCATCGGTCAGGGGCTCGGTCCGTTTTGTGTGATCGTCGGTTACCCACTCGTTACGCACGAGCCCCGGCAGACGTCCACAAACGACGAGAAACGTTCACCAACCGAATCTCTACGAATCCTTCTCCCTCAACGGGAAACGACAACTCGTCACAAGTCTCCACAGTCCTTGCCGACACTTCACACGGCAGGGGAAGCTGGTTGTTGGGTCTCTCTGCGCCGAAGATCCTCATAGTCGAACTACAAGGGCCCCTAGGCTCCAACCGTGAAACCGTTGGAGCGCTCAATCAGGAACACTCTCGCTACCGATCTCACAGCGCTCGAACACGTTCGCCCGATTCGCTCAGCGATCGTGATTCTCGCTGCACTCAGCTACACCTATGTGAAACACGACGTTCGCGCTCTCCTTCCTCTCGGCTTAGGTCTCCTCTTTGCCGCCATTGCCGATCGTGGCAGTTCATTTCGTCGGCGTCTCACTTCAATGGCTGGTGCGACGATAGGGATCACACTCGGAACCGCTCTCGGATGTGCTGTCTCGAGCAATCAAGTCATGCACATAGCGGCCGGCGGTTTTGCAGGCCTGCTTTGCGGGCTTATTGGAGTTGCGAGCATTCCAGCGATGACTACTGGCGTCCTGACCTTGGTCATTTTCACCATTTTCTCAGGTTCGCCGATTGATCTCTTCGAGTGGAAGGCGAACACGGTTCTCATGTTGCTTGGCGGATGCATCATGATCGCCTCGGTCGCCGTTGAATTCGGCATCCGATTGCTGATCAAGAGAATTCCAGAGAGCGACGACAACTCGTACGGAGAGTCTTTTTGGAATCGTTCGAAGGTTCACTTCCATTGGACGGACCCCTTCATCCTTCACTCGCTGCGACTCGCCGTCGTGATCATTATTGCTACAACGCTTGAGGAGCTCCTGACCTTTCCGCACTCTTATTGGATTCCAATGACTGTTGCTTGGATCTCTAAACCAGACCATGAAGGAACAGTCGACAAGGTCGCCCGTCGGGTGGTCGGAACCCTCTTCGGCGTCGCTATCGCCGGAACACTCATCGCCACTATCCCCTACTCGGGTGCGTTCTCACTCATCATGGTCGGGATCGCGTCGTACTTCGTCCTTGCCTTCCTGACGCCCAACTACGCGATCACCACCGCTGGGATAACAGTGTTTGTCTTCTTTCTCTTCCGCATCGTTGGCTTCCCAATGGGCGGATCAATCACCGCTCGCGTTCTTTCAACTCTGATTGCTGCTGCGCTCGTTCTGACAGCCGTTCGCATTGGACCGCAACCTCGGCGACCTGAAGAGCATCCCGTTCTCTAGCCCAACGCTTCTTCGAATTATCATCTGCACCCGATTACTCGTGCGAAGCAGACGTCAGTCACCATCTCTGGACTCACGAGTACTCTCTGGCACATGAAAATTGCCATGAAGTTCGCTCTCAGTCTGGCTTTGATTGCGATCCTCACCCAGTGTTCCGGTGGAGCCACAAACAGCTCAGGCACGACATCCACCACTCAGGGAATTTCACGCGACTCGGCAAACTCGGTCATCTTCTTCGGTGATTCGGTGACTGCCGGCTTCGGATTCTGCGGTAACGAAGGTGGTGCAGACTCCTCGAATATCTCATGTTCAACAAATGCGTCGTTCGCTAATAATTGGGTACTCGGAAACAACTCGCTTAAATCATGTCAACCAGTTATTCCGTCGAATGACCGATGTTCGAACAACAATTTCAAAGGATCACCATGGGACGCAGGCCCTTGGCGCGATGAACCTGGTGCTCCAAAAATCGCTTTCTCTTATCAGATAGCGAAAATGCAGGATTCAAAGTCTCCGGCATCAATCGTCAACTGGGCGATGACGGGGTCGACCCCAGCTCAGTGGGATCCGTTGACAGGCGGTGTTTTCGGTCCTCAACTTCAGAAGATTACGAACACGACAGCGGTACTCACTCTTGGCGCGAATCCGATACTCAGTTCGTATCTCAAGATCACCGGTTTCGGCGTCTACACAATCGCGAATGGAGTCTGCGCGGAGACAGCGCTAGTGAAGGGGGCTGCGGCGCCACTAGACAACTCCGAATTGGGAATACTGCACTGTGCCAACCAGCAATGGGAGGCCATCGAGCAGTCCCAACATCTTCTCAATATCTACAAGACCCTTCTACAAAACGGCAACCGCGTCCTGGTACTGGGCTACCCGCAGGGTTGCCCATGGTCATTCGGTAACTGGCAGCCAATTGCGAATCCGATAGGTCCAGCAAGTGGCAAACCGTGCACCTCAAACTCGGCGCCGAGTTCGGCAGACAAGACCAAATCGATTTCGCAGTTTGACCAGGCAGTGACAATTGGAACCGACACCAACAATCGAATCAAACAGTTGGTCTCCGAGTCACAGCAGCAGGCCGATCAGAAATGGTTTCCGGGCAAGAACCTGAGCGCGAATATCCATTTTGTGTTGCCCGATCAGATGCTCTTCAGCGATCATCAGGCTTGGAGTTCCGATTCGTGGTTCTTCAAGAACGATACGTGGGTACATCCCAACGAGTCCGGACACAGGCAACTCGCCCTTACCGTCATAAAAGGGATGTGCGAGAACTACAAACACTGGTGTGGCGACAAGCCGGTTTGGTAGCCAGCGTCGAGGAACTCCGTTGACCCCGCACCTCAGTCGTTGTGACTGCTCTGGGTCGCATGCCCAAAGAGGTAATTACGCCTCAGAAGTTCGATAATCGCCAAACTTCGCGTCGCGCTTTGAAAGAGCACCAGTGAGCCCACCTTCGGAATCTTTCTCGGCGATAAACGCCTGAAAGGTCTCGGTGCCCATCGTCAATGCACATAGTTCGGTGCCTTGACGAATAGCAGTTGGGAATCCCATAACAGCCATACCGCGATGCACCGTTCGCTTGTTGATTTGGGCAATGTCTGTGGGGATCATCGCGATTCGTTTCGCCTTCTCGAGGACCTGCGCCTCGAGTTCCTCAGCCGGGTACGAGCGAGTGGCGAATCCAGATTGAGCGGCCTCGACTCCGCTGATCCAGTCCCCCGTCAGCATGAGTTCCATTCCGAGCTTTGGTCCGAGCAACCACGCGTGCCATTGCATATCCGGCGTGCCAAAACGAACCGCCGGGTAACCAATTCGCGCATCGTCTGCGACGTAAACGAGGTCGCAACCAGTGGCAAGTTCCGTGCCACCCGCGAGGCAATAGGAATGAATCTGCGCAATCACGGGCTTTGCGAGATCCCAGATACTCATCCACGTCTCGGTTACTTCACGCGGATAACTACCGAGACCATCGGCCGATTGATAGGCCGGGGGCTCACCGTCAGTAGGACTGCCAGCAAGGTCATAACCGGCAGAGAAACATTTGCCTGCACCTCGAATGATCGTGACACGAACGCTGTCGTCGACATCGTGGGCACGTAACGCATGCATGATCTCGCGACGCATCGTGGCGCCAAGCGGATTGCGCTTGTCAGGATTGTCGAGCGTGATCCGTCGCACTAAAGGTGCTGGCTCGTCAACGATGATTCGTTCGTAGGTCATTGCATTCCCCCGTGTCGTTTTCACGATGATGCCACGCCCAAGCAGTGGGGACCGTCAACGAAGATCCGCCGATCGGTTCAACAGATTTAGCGGGCGGGATCCCAGCTCACGGCGCTGCAACCAAGCACAGAGTCGTCTTCCCGTCGAATAACTGATACTCGGTTGTGGGCGGAGGACATGGGCGAGGAGTCTCCAGGACCGAATCGATAGCCCCCGAGGACAACTTGTCGCACGTAACGACGAGTGCAACCTTCCCTGAGGGCCCAGGGGTAACAACGACACAACTGCCTTTCGTGAATATCTGCGGCACTGACAAACTATTTGACGAAGACTTTGGCCCGTCCTGTGACGTCGCATAGGCACTACCGACAATTAATCCAACGCCGATGAGAACTGCGAAGGCGACCGGAAGCCATTTCCAGAGAACTGCGGTCGATGCTGGAACGAGAATTCCTGAAGGCGGAGGCGGTCGCCGATCGGACAGATCTGGTCGTGTCGATTGAGGGGCTACGTTCCGCACGCGGTCGGGCAGTGTCAGGTCATAGTTGCGACGCTTCGTTGGATCGCTCAAAACATTCCACGCGGTATTCACTGCTCGGATACGTGCTTCCGCCACAGATCGCTGCTTGCCTTCCAATGCTTGTCGATCGGGATGAGACGCACGAGCAATCGCTATATACGCCTTCCGGATCGATTCTCGATCGGCATTGCGACTCACACCGAGGGTTTCGTAATAGTTGAGCTCGGCCATGGTTCAACGGAGACGAATCGCAACTTCATTGGCAAGAAGACGTCCCTCGGCACTTAAGACCAGTGTCTCGCCATCGATGACAATGAGTGGATCCAGCAAGTCACGATCGCTCGGCGACAAGGAATCAACCGGAACGCCTTCTCGCGTGCGCAGCGACAACTGCAAGCCCTCGATGCGACGTCGTTCCGGGTCAAGGTCCTCGGCCGATGCTTCAACCGAATCATTCGACTGGATCAAGTCGATATAACGCTCAGGCGTCCGAACGTTCCACCAACGCCGTCCAGCACGGTGAGAGTGGGCGGCGCAGCCAAAACCCAGATAGTCCCCTTGACGCCAATACAGCAGGTTGTGCGCACATTCATTATCAGGCTTGGCCCAATTCGAGATCTCGTAATTTGTGAATCCAGCAGAGGAGAGCATTGAATCGGCGAGTAAATACTTGTCGGCCTGGTCGTCATCGTCAGGGTGCCTTGAAGGGTCGTCGGCCAATGGAGTGCCTGCTTCAACTGTCAACGCATACGCGCTCACATGATCTGGGCTCAGATCGATTATCTGCGCAAGTGTGGATTCCCACTCCAGCATGGTCTCGCCGGCCCCGCCATAGATCAGATCAAGATTGAGTCGCTCTATGCCGCCGTTTCGAGCGAGAGCCACGGCTTCTACAACCGTTTCTGGATGGTGATCACGACCTAAAGCCTCCAGAACTCTTGGCGACATGGATTGAACGCCGAATGAGATTCGGTTGACCCCGGCCGCTACGTAGGCCTCAAAATGAGCAGCCGTTGCCGATTCGGGATTGCATTCGATGGTGACCTCGGCGCCGTCAATGACTGGGATGAGCGAGATCACCTCGCCAAGTCGCACTGGATCGACGCGAGAAGGGGTTCCACCACCCACAAAGATCGATGTCACGAGCGGGAGGGACTGATCGTCGACTGCACGGGTAATCGCAGTTGCTAGTGCATCGAGATAGTCCGACATCAAATGATCGCGATCGGTCCATGTAGCGAACGCGCAGTAGTCGCAACGTCGGGAGCAAAACGGAATGTGGATGTACGCGCCGAATGGTTCGGTCACAGCGAGAGTCCGTCTCGGAGCGAGACCATGAGCGTTCCGACCGCTATGGCTGCTGTCTCAGCACGAAGGACTGTCTGCCCGATGCCCACGACCGGTGTGGACTCATGCTCCGCGTCAGACCAACCGCCTTCCGGACCGACGAGGACCGTCGTGTGTTCAGCATTCAGCGCAGAGCCACCGCGATCGGCCCGAACGACTCCCCCAGATCGCACGATGTCAGCGAGCGTTGCGACTGGCTTCACGTCGGGAAGCCAGACTCGCCTCGACTGCATCGACGCTTCACGAGAAACCTTTGTAAGCCGCTCGGTCTGACGTTCAACCTTCGAATCGTCCCAACGAACGACTGATCGCTCGGCAACGAATGGACAGATGACGTCTATGCCAAGTTCTGTCAGTTTCTGAACAACCAGTTCGGGTTTGCTGCCCTTGACTAGTGCGAATCCGACCGTAAGCACTGGCTCCGGTTTCACCACTCGTTGGATGTCGGCGCATGGAACGAGGACCGACGCCTGAAACTCGCACCACCGCCACGCTCCGACTCCGTCAGTAACGCTTACTAACTCTCCGGATCGCAAACGACGGACCTTTTCGAGGTGATGAAGATCTTCTTCGTTCAATAACGGGACGTCGACATCATCGACAATGACGTGGGGCGATGTGCCGCCAGGACGATCGGGAAGCTCGACCGAATTGAGAGCCATGGCCTTACTTAAAGGCTCCACGTAATTTGGACATCAGTCCCTGTTCGGGTGGGTCGATGTGTTCTCCGCGAAGAGCAGCGAACTTTTCCAGAAGCG
>JAPLAE010000074.1 GCA_026393455.1 Actinomycetota bacterium | reverse complement strand
GGCACGGGAGTCGAGGACAGAAAGCAGCGAAGCAACCATCTCGTGATCGATCTGTTCGAGCACAATTTCTTCTGGCCCGGGAAGAGAATCGGGGAGAATGTCGACGAGTTCGTTCGAGTCGTCCTCACCGATGGTGCGATCTAGTGATGTGGGCGTTGTGAGGCGATGCAACCACGCGTTTTCGGAATCGAGTTGGTCGCCATCGCCTGAAACCTGACGAAGCGCAGCGCGCAGTCCGGCGGAACGATCACCGGGAAGTCGAACGAGACTGGCTTTCTGGTCGAGCGCTCGGCCAATGGCTTGACGGATCCAGAATGTGGCGTAGGTCGAGAACTTGAATCCTTTTCGCCAATCGAACTTGTCGACAGCGTGTTCGAGGCCGATATTGCCCTCTTGAATAAGGTCAAGCAGTTCCATGCCTGGTGGCAGGGGATAGCGACGAGCAACGCTAACCACGAGGCGCAGATTGGCCCGAATGAAACGATCTTTGGCGGCAGCGGCGGCACGGACGTCGGTCTTAAGTGCGACTGATCGTTCGCCGTTTTCGAGACGAGCTGACGCGGCGAGACCCTGTTCAATGGTCTGCGACAGCTCTCGTTCTTCGAGGGCGGTGAGAAGAGGGACAAGGCCGATTTCGTTGAGGTATTGACCGACTGAATCGCTCATAAGGGGGACTCCTAGGTGGTGTCGCTGGTAAACCATCGACGTTGTTGTTCTGGACTTACGTCCTGAACGTGTCGTTTCGGGGGGAAATGACACTGGTGTAACCGCAGCAAGGGCGCTATGTGTTCCCTCGGCCGTGGTGACTTCTGTCACGCCGGTTCGCCTGCCTGAAGAAATCTTACCTGACGCCGACCATACACTCGATGACATGTCACCGGTTCGTCGTGGTCTTGGGATTCTTGGCGGAACCTTTGACCCACCTCATATCGGTCACATCGCCGCTGCCAAAGCGGTATTCGACGCTCTCATGTTGGAGCGAGTTGTTCTTATGGTGGCCAACGAACCGTGGCAGAAGGTTGGGATTCGGCCGCTTTCAGCTCCAGATGACCGGTTGGCGATGACTAGGGCCGCAGTGATGGGGATTGATGGTCTTGAAACGAGCGACATTGAGATTCGCCGTGGCGGACCTACGTACACGATCGACTCGCTTGAAGAACTGCGTTCGTCGAACCCAGACACTGACCTCTATTTGATTCTTGGGGCTGATGCTGCGACTGGCCTGGACTCTTGGCACCGGTCGAGCGAGCTTGCGGGACTCGCCACGCTTGTCATCGTTGAACGCGATGGCGAAACACGGGCTGAAGCCTCATCTGATTGGTCGATAGAGCGCGTCACAATGCCCCGAGTCGATGTTTCTTCAACAGAATTGCGTGCCCTTGCCGCAAGGGGAGTCTCGCTCACCCCATTTGTCCCGGCACCGGTGATTGACGAGATTGATTCTCGCGGGCTGTACGGTTTGGTCGACTCATGACCCCCGAACTGCCCCCTCCGCCCGCTTCGGGAGACGAGATCGATTTTTCTGCACTCGTCGCAGAACACAACCAGTCAACTGTGGCGCAATCTGCAGAATCGTCTGAGGCGGGAAGCCCCTCGCGATGGTGGCGAATTGGTTATCCGGTGCTCGTTGGAGCATTTGTTCTCGTAGTTGTCCCGCTTCTTGTCTTCGCCGGACTCCGGGTAATCCTTGATAGCTCTGACGGCAAGTTGATCAAACGTGTCACTGATCCAGCAGCGCCAGGTTACGAAGCTGTGGTTGAGAAAACCCCCACTGCCTTGGCTGCAGTTGTCGCTACAGATGGAAGCCTTGACTCGGTCATTGTCTTCGCCCTGAGCTCCGACACCTCAGGTGGCGTTCTTCTCATCCCTGGATCTCTTGGCGTTGAAACCACTTTTGGTTTGTTCCCGTTGACCACGTTATGGAAACTCGGCGAACTCGATCCGGTTGCGACCGAAGTTGGCAAAACTCTCAATCTCAGTTTCACGGAGAGTTTTGTTATCGCTGCATCTGATTGGACCACGCTTGTTGGTCCCTATGCGCCGCTCACTCTTTCAATTCCTGATGCTGTCCGCGACGCCAAGGACGCGATCGTCTTTCCAAAGGGTTCGGTCACGCTGAAGTCAGATCAGATCGCGACCTTCCTGACGAGCAGAAGCGCAAAAGATGTTGACCTCAATCTGTTGATCCGACAAGAGTTATTTTGGAAGGCGTGGCTCTCGAAGGTGAAGTCGTCTTCATTGTCGTTCCCGACGCCAACGACCTCGGGTTTAGGCCGCTTTGTTGCCGCTGTTGCTCGAGGGCAACTCAGCATTTCGTCGCTACCAGTGGTTCTGGGTCCGATTGCGCCGGCTGCGCTTGGTGGGGCTCAGACCTACGTCGTGAAAGAAAGCGCAGCGCTTGCTTCTGTGGCGGCGATCGTGCCGTTTCCTGACGGAGCGTCAGGACGAAGGCCGCGAATCCGAGTTCTCGATGGCACTGGGAAACTCAGTAACGGAATCAATGCTGCGATCATGTTGAATGCTGCTGGCGGACAAGTCGATGTCGTAGGAAATGCAAAGTCTTATGGCCAAGCAACAACGCAGATTATCTATTTTGAGGGAACGACCGAAGCTGAGGCAAAAACCATGCAGAAGGCGTTGACAATGGGAACAATTGTTGCCAGCAAACAATCGAATTCAGGGGCAGATATGACTGTAATTCTCGGTGAAGATTTCGTTGCGAAATTTGGTCCCAGCAGCAGCGGCGGTGTGAGTTCTACGTCTTCGACAACGACCACCCTTGCGCCCTCGACCACGACGGCACGAAAGTGAGCGACACCACCGAGTTCGAGATCCATCTCGAAGCAGCTCGAGCGGCTGCGAAGAAGACCGATTCCCCTACTGTGATCCTTGATGTTGGCGATGTTCTGTCGATCACGAGCTGGTTTGTTATTACCTCTGCGTCGAACACTCGTCTGGTGCGCGCGATTGCCGCAGCAATCGAGGACGATGTGGCCCTTGCTGGTGGACCCAAACCGGTTCGGGTCGAAGGTCTGGACGGCGGCACATGGGTATTGATCGATTACGGAGATGTGATCGTGCATATCTTCGAAGACGAAACACGAGAGTTTTACGATCTCGAGCGCCTGTGGCGC
>JAPLAE010000125.1 GCA_026393455.1 Actinomycetota bacterium | reverse complement strand
CGGCAGCGGTCCGGCAATTGGCATCGTCGGATTCCGCGTTGTCATCGGCGCGCTCGTTGCGGTGGCACTTGCGCGTCGTCAGCGTGCCGGGTCGTGGCTCGATCCACTGCGTGTCCGTTCAGGTCGAATCGCCGTCGCCATTCAGGTGGTTGGACTTGTTGCGGCCGGAACAATGTTTCGAACCTTGGACGGGCCCCTTGCTGGTCTCGCGCTCGCGTGCACCCCAGCTGTTGCATTGTTGGTGCGCGATCGCGCAGGCCGATTCTCAACCTTTGCGGCACTCGGGTCTTCGCTCGCTGCGATCATCGGGCTCACGTTGGCCGCCGGGGAGATGGTGTTGATTCGGTGACCTGGGCCGGTGCCGCGATCGCCGTTGGCTTTGTTGCGGTTGAAGTGATTGGGCTGCGAACTTCGGAACTGGCTGTTGAGGATGGACTCAACCCAACGACAATCGTTTCTTCAACAATGATCAGCGGGAGCATCGTTCTCCTTCCCCTCGGTCTGATCTTTGGCACCCTGCAGCAACCGTGGACAATTTGGGGTGCATTGGCTGCAGCGCTCGCCGTTGCGCTCTTCGGCACGGTCGGGCGCGTATTGCGCACCGCGGCGCTGCCGGCCGCTGGAGTTACCGCAGTTGCCGCGAGTTCACAGATCAATGCGTTGTTTACGGCGCTTGGTGGCGTGTTGTTGCTCAATGATTCAGTGACTCCGGTGAGCTTGGTGTGCACGCTGCTCGCTGCTGCATTGGGAGCGATTGCGGTGGTCACCGCAGCTCGTTGGCGATTGACCCGTTCGCCTGATCTTGGCCTCGCGTTGGATTCCTGATCTGAGAATGCGAGACTTTGGCCATGTCGATGCGTGAGGAATGCAAGCAGTACGAAAGTCGCAGTTACGCCAACGGTGAGACCGTGCGAAAGTGCAATCTCGACCTTGCTCCCGAAGCACCATGGCGATGCCCCGAGAACTGTTCCAAGTTCGAACTGCGCCTTGTTGATGTCGACTGGAGCCATGGGTCGCTCATTTCTCCACCCGTTCCCCCTGAGCCCGAAGGCGAAGGCATTGCCGAAGTCCTCGATGAGGCCGAAGACATCGTGAACGCCATAGGCCCGCAGATCCTCGCTGAGCTTGAGGCGGAGCAGAAGAAAGCCAACCGTCCGCTCGGGCGCTTTAAGCGGAGATTTCGTCGTTCCTGAAAAATCCACCTGTTATTGGATTGCTAGGGTGAGGTGATCAATAGCCACCTCTCACGGAGTTTTTCAATGAACGCCAAAGTCCGCTTTTCCATTGCTTCTCTTGCGGCTGCTGTTTCAGCGATGGGACTGGTGACGGCAACCGCTAGTGGCGCCGGGGCATCGCTTCCGGCGTCGAAATCGTTTACCTACACCGGTGCGAATCAGCAATACAGCGTGCCTGCTGGGGTTTGTGGCGTGCGCATTGAAGTCGAAGGCGCAGCTGGCGGCTGGAATTATTATTTCACGGTCGGCGGTCATGGTGGCACTGGCTCAGCGGAAATAGCGGTTCAACCCAATGATGTTCTGACCGTTGTCGTGGGCGGACGCGGCAGTTACAGGCTCAACCAACAGAGTCCGACTTGGTATCCCGGTGGCTTTGGCGGAGGTGGGCAGCAGACAATCGACATCATGAGCGGCGGCGGCGGAGGCGCGACTTCAGTGTTGTCCGGATCCGCTCCTCTTCTGATCGCTGGTGGTGGTGGCGGTTCGGGCTATCAGGCATCGGGTAGCGGTGGCAATGGCGGAGACGTGGGGAACCCCTGAACTGCTGGTGCTGGCGCTAACGGCGGCGCTGCCAATGCGGGCGGTGGGGGCGGAACGCTTTCGGTCGGGGGCACAGCTGGACTGACGGGGGGAGTCGCCGGGGGTAGTGGCGTCGGAGGGGACGGCGTCTATCTCAATAACATGGGTTCTGGCGCCGGAGGGGGCGGCTTTTTTGGTGGCGGTGGTGGCGGTGTCGTTAGCTTGTCCATAATTAGTTCGAGCGGGAGTGGTGGTGGCGGTTCGGGCTTTGTTGCCACTGGAGCCACAGCTATTGGCACCTGGGCATCACACACGGGAACTGCTGATGGTTCTGCGGCAATTACGCCGACGACGGAATGTCCTGCTGCGGCCACGACGACTTCGACCACAATTCTCGGCACCGACCCCAACGCTCTGGTTCCCGCCTTCACCGGTTAGAACAAGGGCTGCAAACTGGCCGTAATTTCTCCTATGCGGGTAGGATTATTCCCGTGTCTTCCCCCCAATGGCTTGTTGATAAACGTTCCGCGGCCGTCCATACGGACCAGTTCGCCATGCCTTCCTCCGAAGAAGAGGTCTGGCGCTACAGCCGCGTCGCCGATGTCGATCTGAGCCAATGGGCCATCGTCAGCGATCGATCCGAGGGTGTTCCCGCTGAAGCCGCTGCGCTTCTCGACTCCCTGGGTCATCTCGCCGGCACTGTTGTAGTTCGCAACGGTTCTGTGGTTGCCACACGGCTCGACGAAGCGCTTGTGGCGAAGGGTGTGTACGTCGGCTCGTTAGTCAACGGCCCCGATGCGCAGAATTCGCTCGGCGTTGTCGCCGATGGCGGCCCCGATGTCTTTGGGCGTCTCAACGATGCCAACTTCCTCGATGGCGTGCTCGTACATGTGCCCGCCGGTGTCACGGTTGAAGCACCGATCGCCATTATCGATTGGATCGATATCGATGGTTCGGCTGTTTACCCTCGCCTTGTTGTGCGGGTCGGCGCCGATGCTGATGTGCGCATTCTCGACTGGCATGGTTCAGCCGATATCGCTGCTCTCGTTTCTCCGCTTGTAGAACTCGATGTCGATCGCGCCGGACGCTTGTCCTATGGCAATGTGCAAATGCGTGGCCCGCGTGTGTGGCAGATCGCTTCGCAGGTCAGTCGTGTACTTAACGACGGAACTTTGACTTCATCGCATGCCGGACTTGGTTGCGACTACGGCCGCATGCGCACCGATTGCGAACTCATTGGCCGTGGGGCAACGGGCAACCTCAGCGCCGTGTACTTCGGCACTGGTTCGCAAACACTTGATTTCCGCACCTTTCAGCATCATGCGGCGCCTGATACGAACTCCAACCTTTTGTTCAAGGGTGCCGTTGGTGGGCAGTCACGCTCGATTTATACCGGCCTCATTCGTGTTGAGAAAGACGCTCGTGGCACGAACGCTTTCCAGACCAATCGCAATCTGAAACTTTCTGACACTGCGTGGGCGGAATCAGTGCCGAATCTCGAAATTGAAACCAACGATGTGAAGTGCAGCCACGCATCCACAGTTGGCCCGGTGGACGAAGAACAGGTCTTCTACCTGGAAAGTCGTGGCGTGCCGACCGAAATCGCTGAGCGATTGATTGTTGCCGGATTCTTCGACGAAGTTCTTGAAGAGTTCCCGGTCGCTGCTGCAGTGCCGTTGATTGCTGCCGCAATTGATGAACGACTTGATGCAGGAGTGAATTCATGACGCTCGAACGTGTTTGTTCCGTCCAAGATGTTCCCGACGGCGAGGTTCGACGTTTCGACTTCGGATCTGTGCGTATCGCTCTCGCTCACGTCGGCGATGCGTTCTATGCCATTGGCGATCGCTGCACCCATCTCGACGTTTCGCTTTCCGAGGGTGAAGTGCACGCGAAGACCTGTGAACTCGAATGCCCGAAACACGGCAGTTGCTTCTCGCTCGAAACCGGTATCCCGAATTCGCTTCCCGCGACCAAAGCCGTTCCGACCTACGTCGTGCGTATCGACGACGGCGCTGTCTATGTGGAGATCGACTGACATGGGTGAACTTCGAATTCAAGGTCTCACTGCTGAAGTTGCCGGTCGTCAGATCCTCAATGGTGTCGATCTCGTCGTGAAATCGGGCGAGGTTCATGCCGTGATGGGCCCGAACGGCGCAGGTAAGTCGACGCTTTCACATGTGCTCATGGGCAAGCCCGGCTACACCGTGACAGGTGGTTCGGTATCGATCGACGGTGTTGATCTTCTTGGGCTTCCGACCTACGAACGAGCCAAGGCTGGTCTGTTCTTGGCCATGCAGTATCCGGTAGAGGTTCCTGGCGTCAGCCTTGAAGAGCTCCTTACCGAAGCGCTCTCAGCGCTTGGTCGCGACTCCTCAGTTGTTCACACAACCGTTGCGGCTGAAGCCGAACGCATTGGTTTGGCCACCCGACTTCTTGATCGTCCCGTGAACGTCGATCTCTCCGGTGGCGAAAAGAAGCGCAACGAGACCATGCAGCTCGCCGTCCTCCGCCCCAAGTTCGCCATTCTCGACGAACTCGACTCCGGCCTCGATGTCGATGCCCTCCGTGCATGCTCACGCCGTGTTGAAGCGGCAACGACCGAATTCAATCTCGGCGTTCTTGCCATCACCCATTACTCAAGGCTTCTCGAAGAGTTGAAGCCCGATGTCGTTCATGTGCTGGCCCAAGGTCGCATCGTGGCCGCTGGTGGCCCCGAACTCGCCGATGAACTCGAACGCACTGGCTATGCCGAGTGGGCCGAAGACGAAGCACCGCCGGCTGCTGCTGATCCGTTTGCTGATCCATTCGCATGAGCCCTCGGGATCGTGTCCTCTCTGCTGAAGAAGTCGCCGATCGATTGGTGAGCATTCCTGAGTGGGAAATGGTCGACGGGCATCTGCACCGAGAGTTCACCTACGCCAACTTCGCTGAAGCCTGGGCGTTTATGAATCGGGTTGCTCCGATTGCTGAAGAACTCGATCATCACCCGAATTGGTCCAATGTTTGGAACAGCGTCGTGATCGATATCACCAGCCATGACAGCGGTGGACCAACCGAACGATGCTTCGCTTTGGCAAAGGGCATCGACGGAGTGGTCAGTATCTGACAGGATCGGCTCCATGGCGTCCAACCTTCCCGTCGTTCCGCTCGATGAGGATGTCTATTGGGCGGATCCGTATCCAATCCTTGCTGAGCTGCGTGAGAACCATCGCACGGCAGTTACGCCAGAGGGCATCAAAGCGATCCTGCGTTGGGATGATGCCGAGGAAATCAAGAAGCGACCCGAGTTCATCAACGAGGGGCTCGAGTACATCGAGGCTCGTGGATTCAAGCCGGGAGATCCGCTCTATGAGTGGCGCCGGTATTCGATTGGAGCGCTGAACGGCGAGGACCATCGCCGGTTGCGTGGCTTAGTGAATCGAGCCCTCACCCCGAAGTCGGCCGACAAAGTTCGTCCAGTGGTTCGACAGCATGTGAGGGACCTTCTTGAGCGTCATGCCGATACTGGTGAATTCGATGTGCGCGAACACATTCGAATCGTTCCATTTCTTTCAATCGCCTCGTTCCTAGAAATCTCTCCGGCGGAAGCAGCAGAGGTTGGTCAGAAGATGCAAGGTGGCGGTGGCGACGCATTTGGCCCCAACGTCACTCAGGAGATTCGCGATCGCGCCAATGCAACATTTGCTGTGGCGATGGAGTTCGTAGGCCAACTCGTTGAAAGTCGTAGAGCAGAACCTCGAGACGATCTTCTGACTCGTCTGATCGAAGCCGAAGAGAATGGCGATCGACTAAGCAATGAAGAACTCGTTGTTCTGTTCACGAATATCTTCGCTGGAGCGATCGAAACGACCTCGAGTGTGATGACTTCGATGTTTCTCGAGTTCGCTCGACACCCCGACCAACTCGAACTTCTCCGATCGAATCCCGACGGGTTCGTTCGTGGCGCGGTAGAAGAGGTTCTGCGGTTTCGGCCTGGGTTCTATGCATCGGGAAATAAGACGACAAAGGCCACCGAACTCGCTGGGCTGCAGTTTGAAGCAGGTGAAGCGGTCACCACGATTATCGGTGGCCCAAACCGAGACCCGCTTCGCTACGAGGACCCGAATCGTTTCGACATCACTCGTGACCCAACGATGTGGTCTTTTACGTTCAGCATGGGCCCGCACTTCTGCCTCGGTCAGGCATTGGCTCGCGCCGAACTGCAAGAAACAGCCCTAGCGATTGCCGCGCACACTCGGAACCTTGAACTCACTGGTGAGTCGAAGTGGTTACCGCGAGTAATGGTCAATCATGTTGATCGGTGCCCGATTCGTTATGAGTTCGTTCCGTAAACGATTCGAGATACAGCGAATGCTTCATGCGGAAGCTTCTTCGATGCCTTGAGCAAGCGTGTTCCAGGCAAGCGTTGCGCACTTGATGCGAACTGGGAACTTCACGACGCCACGGAGTGCTTCGAGATCGCCGAGTTTCACGTCGGGGGCATCGATTGGTTCGGCGGTCTCGGCGCCTTCGAGGGTATTTTCGTGAATCGACATCATCGCTTTGAATGCGCGAGTGAGTTCGTCGATTTCGGCAACAGACTTTCCCTTGACTGCGGCAGACATCATTGAGGCTGACGACTGGCTGATTGAGCAGCCCTGACCCGAGATACGAATGTCGGCCACGCCACCGTTGGCATCGATGTCGAGATACAGCACGATTTCATCGCCGCACAGCGGATTAAAACCCTCGACGCGAAGTGCCGGTGGGGTTTCAAGCTCGCCGCGGTTACGCGGGTTGCGGTAGTGGTCGAGGATGATCTCTCGGTAGAGGTCTTCGAGGCCGGGCATTGGCGGCACTCCCTGTGCGTGGGGTTGTTGTGAGCGTAGGGGACTAGAGGGTGAAGAACGCGCCAGTTGCTTCGAGGGCATCGGCGAGGGCATCGATATCGGTCGTGTCGTTGTAGACGTAGACCGAAGCGCGGGCGGTGGCGCCGATGCCGAGAAGTTTCATGAGCGGCTTGGCGCAATGGTGGCCAGCGCGAACGCAGACCGCATGCTGATCGAGCACCTGTGAAATGTCGTGGGGGTGCAGGCCATCGAAATCGAAACTGAAGACTCCACCGCGTTCGGTCGCGCTCGATGGGCCGTGGATGCGGATGCGATCTCCGAAACGTTCATGGAGCGTCGAGATTGTGTATTCGGTGAGCGCGATTTCGTGGGCTCGCACGTTGTCCATGCCCACACCATTAAGCCATTCAACCGCAGCACCGAGCCCGATGATCTCGGCGATCGGGGGAGTGCCGGCTTCGAACTTCCAGGGAAGATCGTTGGTCGTGAACCCATCGAGACGAACATCGCGAATCATTTCGCCGCCACCGAGGAACGGAGGCATTGCTTCGAGGAGTTCCTCGCGGCCGTAGAGAATGCCGATGCCGGTTGGGCCGCACATCTTGTGTCCGGAGAAGGCAACGAAGTCGGCACCAAGTTCTTGAACGTTGGTGGCGCTATGCGGAACCGACTGGCAGCCATCGATGATGCTGATGGCGCCGGCTTTGCGAGCAGCGTCGGTAAGCGTGCGAACCGGGTTCATGGTGCCCAGAACATTGGACATCGCTGTTACGGAAAGCACCTTGGCGCCGTTAAGCAACGTGTCGAGTTCGGTGAGGTCGAGGCGGCCTTCGCTATCGAGCGGGATCCAGCGAAGCTCAATGCCAATTTCAGCGACGAGCATGTGCCACGGAACGATGTTGGCGTGATGCTCCATGTG
>JAPLAE010000152.1 GCA_026393455.1 Actinomycetota bacterium | reverse complement strand
GGGCCGAAGCCAAACCTCTTCGATGGGTCTGATCCTTGTGATCAGACACTCGCTTGTGTTCGATTGTTGGTGTTACTTGTACCGATAAGTGATCCGACCACGAGTCAGGTCGTACGGTGTCAGCTCAACTTGGACGCGATCACCGGGGAGAATACGGATGTAATGCATCCGCATCTTTCCGGAGATATGGGCCAAAACTTTGTGGCCGTTTTCGAGTTCGACGCGGAACATTGCGTTCGGCAGCGGCTCGGTGACCGTTCCTTCAAGAACGATCGCGTCTTCTTTGGGCTTAGCCAGGACACTGACTCCTGTGTGATGGATCTGAAAACCCCTGCTCAGGACCGCGCAAAGGCGGGTTCCCGGCCGAGGGCGGACTGAAGACCCTACCGGTCAGGCCCGCTGGCTCCAAATGCGCCCACGAGACACGAGCCGACTCAGCTCGCTGCGGCCCGCCGCCGAGGGTACGCATGTTCGTGCACCATCATGATTCCTTGCGAAGCGCAAGGTGAAATGAGGTAAACGTCCGCCCCTGATGCTCAAGCAAAATATGGGGATAACGGGCGTAGGTGACATGGTGCGTCCAAAGGCCACCGAGACGGGCGACTTGGCGATTCTGGTCTTCCGCGACATCGAGAAATGGCGACAGCGACCCCCAGGTCGCTGGAGACACCGAGTCGTCAAATGGCTCAACCAATGACCATTTTCGCTTCCCGAGGAAAATTGTGCGCACGTCCTCTTGGTCAAAGAGCAGCGCACCCGGGATTCCCGGGCGATCTCCTTCAAGGCGGAACTCGGTCGAGATCGAAAGAATTCCACCCGGGCGCAGAACTCGCCACACCTCGTCGAGCGACTTGGCCACGTCATTCCGGTCACCGAAATGCTCAATCGAGCTTGAAGAGAAAACACCCGAGACGCTTTCGTCGGGAAGGTCCAGCGCCAGCGCGTTCATATCTTCCACTCGCAGTCGCGTCGGATCCCAGAGGAACGGCCAGTGCCCGCCAGGATTCACGAGCATGGAGGAATCAGCACTCTCTTCCCAACCATCGGCCAAGTAGAGATCGGTGGCGATGACCTCTTCGGCGAATCGTGTGAGATAAAACGACGTCGGCTCATTACCCGCACCGATCCCGAGGAAACGGTGGTTTCCATCAAGCAACCCGGCCTCGCGAAACGAAAGCACGGCCATTGCGACTTCCCAGTACTTGCGATACTCGCGACCTGATGGGAACTCGGGACCAAACCGCAACTGTTCATGCGCGAATACGTCTCGGATCACGTTACGCAGGCGCGGCGTTGCGAAATCCTCCACTTCGCAGATCTTCGAAAGTGAAAGGCTCCGTTCTAGGAGCAACGAATTCTCAATTTCGGATTCGGAAACACCACCTGTCGTTCGAATTGCGGAGAGATCTTCACAAAGCCACTTCGTGACGCTGGTGAATTCACGTTCGAAGCGAAGTGGATCGATGTTTGAGTGATAACGATCAGTTTGGATTCCGACGATTTCTGAACGGTTCGCAACGACATCTCGGAGCGCTCGCAATGCGTCGAGCGGATCTTCGGGTGAGAAATTCCATCGTCCGCTTCCGAGCAATTCCTCGTGCGCAGGGATCGCTGACAGCACGACTGGAGTGCCGCGTTCAAGCGACTCGATGACGGAGAGCGAGAAACCCTCATGGAGAGATGGGACGATGACCGCTTCGGCATCACGGAGCAACGAGTCGAATTCGACATCTGAAATTTGAGTCGCGATTCGAAATCGGTTGCGTTCAAGCCCAAGTTTCAGGGCCAACGTCGTCAACTCTGCCATTTGGTCGTTAGTTATTCCAGCGATAACCACAACATCGAGATCTGTTCGATCAAGAACTGCGAACGGAATCGCTCCTGCTACTCCTACCAGAACGTTCTTGTGTGGGAGCCAATTACCCACAATCACAACGTGTGATCGTTGACCAGTTTGTGACTCCCCCAACACGTGACTCATCGATTCATCGAGCCGACTCAATCCGGGCGCACATCCGGTATTCACAATGCACTCAGGACGGACTCCCGATTCTATTGCTTCGAGGGTTGACGACTCCGAGATAGAGAGCACCTTCCCGAACGCGCCGATGCACTCAAGTCCGAATTGGTACTCGAGTAACTCTGCGTCGGCCGTCAGGAACATGCGCGGGTACTTGCCCAGGATCGCATCGAGCCATACTCCTGCGCTGCGAACCGACGGCGACCGCGACAACTTCACTTGGAGGTCGGTTCGCCGCGGAATAAAGGGCGCCAACTGAAGAAACGACCCAACCTGACGTCGATGATGGGCACCCCACACTCCATCGAATCGAGTCAGAAGCTCATCAGGAAGCGGCGGAAGGTCCATCGACGCAAGTTGCCAAACCTCCACATCGGCGGGAACTGCAGCAAGGACCACCTCGATGGCATTTCGGGCGTGGGTACGTGTGCCACACAGGAAAGACAACTGAGCCCCGCGCGTGTCGATCAAAAGCACTTTTGGCCAATCAGCTTCATTCGCACTTGCGATGTCCATCGATCGAAACCGTCGCAACTCATTCAGTGCAGTCGCGCTCGCTTCATCTTCTGTGAGCGATTCCACGAGTTCCCATTCACGCTCATCAAGCAGTCGGGGTCCGGTTGTTCGCCGAGAGCGAAGATGAGACGCAACGGACAGCGCACTTTTGTCGACATCAAATAGATGTGGGGCACCATCGATTCCTGCGTCTTCAACTGCCGACACCCGCTCAAAAGCCGCACCCTCAGCACTCAGTCTTGCAACCTCTGCGACAACATTCGAACGACGACTCATTCGTTTGTGTCGAAGTCGACGGATGCCATTCGCCAACGGAAGGAGAACCGGACGGAACGGACGCGCGAGCACCACGATCAATCGACCAATTCGATAGGCCCAGCTCGTCTCCAGCTCCCAGACTCGCTGTTGATTGACCGTCGCCCGATGCACTTCGGCAGCCAGCTGAGGATCGCGCTGAATCAGTTGGGCCCGACTTTGCTGCAACTCAATTTCGACTTCCTTTAAACGCTTGTCTCGCTCAAGCGCCGTCCAAGTGAGATGGGCCTGGGCGACCACACTTTCGTCAGCGATGGACGCTCTCTGTACCGCTTCGAGAAACGGCCACTGAAAGAAACCATCAATCGGAGAAACCGGTTGGGTAAGACGTTGCCTCAGTCCGGGTTTATCCGATCGAGCGTAAAAGCGATTGATCCCATCGTCGATTGCGAACTCGTACCCTGCGTCGAGAAGTAGTGGTTCCCAACTCGCGAAGGACGGTTCCCATGTCGATGGGTCTATGGATTCGACCACTACGACGAGAGGACGAAAGCGACTCCAGTCATTCGATGCAATGACTTCTGCTTCGGCTCCCTCGACATCCACCTTCAAAAAGCCAATCTCTTGGCTTTCCAAATAGCGGTCGAACAGCTCCACGAGAGTAAAAGATTCCACCGCAATGATCTCGCTCCGCTCCTCGAGTGCGGCGGAAAAAGTCGTGCGGTCGGGATAGATCGAGGAAAGGTCGAGGTGCGGATAGCGCAAGGTGAATGCAATCTCTCCCGAACTCGCTGAAATAGCGATTTGCAGCGTTACATCACGGGGACGCTCACTCGTCAGGAGTGAAGCATTTGAACCGGGCTCGACATTGATTCCGTTCCAACCTCTTTCAGAAAAGAGTCTGGTCACCGACAGATCCGTCGGATGCCCCGCACCGATATCGACATAGATACAGCCGGACTCTGATGACAGCGCCTTCCAGAGACGAACATCCTCGAAGTTCTGCGAATAGGAAATCAGTGCTGGCTCCGCCCCAACTCCAACATCAAATGCAGCCATCTCCACCTTTTCAATTCCTCGTCCGACCCACAAAACTTCGACAATCCTAGCTCACGCGTCATAAATTTTAATGCTTTGCATTGATCGCGCTCGACAGCCCAAATTTACTGCGAGGGTGCTTACTCCGCCGATGTCGGGAGCTTTGAGTGCAACTGCAACGTAGTAGTAGCTGCCACCCAATTGAACGTAACCACTTATGTGCCTGAGCCCAACGAAACTTTCATACGTCAGTCGACCCATAGCAGCAACAGCGATATTGAAATCATTTCGGAAACTATGAGGTCTCAAAGACGCGTCAAAATCTCCGGACCATTGGGGCCGATGGCGATCGTGTGTTCGAAGTGGGCGGCCCACGACCCGTCGGCCGAAAGCACCGTCCAGCCATCCTCAGTCAGGAAGGTCTCGGCCTCCCCGATGGTAACCATGGGCTCTACCGCCAGGGTCATGCCCGTCTTCAGCTTTCCGCCCTTGCCCGCCACTCCGTAGTTCGGCACCTCGGGAGCCTCGTGCATCCGACGGCCGATTCCGTGGCCGACATAGTCACGAACGACAGAGAAGCCCGCCGCCTCGACCACAGCCTGCACAGCAGCGCCAATGTCGCCGAGCGTGTTGCCGTCGACCATCGTCGCCGAGCGTGTTGCCGTCGACCATCGCCGCAATACCAGCGGCAAGCGAGGCCTCGGTTACCGAAATCAATCTCGAGGCCTCGACGGAAATCTCGCCCACTCCAGCGGTGAACGCCGCGTCGCCATGCCACCCCTCAACGACCGCGCCACAGTCGACCGAAATGATGTCGCCCTCGTTCAGGACGATTGGGCCCGGGATGCCGTGGACGATCACGTCGTTGGGTGACGCGCAGATCACTGCCGGGAAGCCGTGATAGCCGAGGAAATTCGAAGATGCTCCCCTGCTGTCGATCACCTTTCGGCCAATCGCGTCCGCAACCACGCGACCAGCAGCACGCATGTGGCGAAGCTCGTCTTTCGATCGCGCCTTCATGATCGTTTGCTTTCGCGCTTCTACTTTGAAAGTCGAGCGTCGATAGCGCTCAAGAGACGTGCGAAAACCTCGTCCGGAGTTCCGAGTCCATCAACGCCAACCAGCAAACCTGAAGTCGAATAAAAGTCAATGGTTGGCTGAGTTTCTGAGGTGTACGCAGCGAGTCGCTTGGAAATTGATTCGGGAGTGTCATCGGCACGCTGCTGAACTTCGCCGCCACACTTGTCGCAGACCCACTCCGTTGAGGGCGGTGCAGCAACGGAGTAAATCGCTCCGCACTTTGCGCACACCCGACGCGAAGAAATGCGCTCGAGAACAACATCTTCGGGAACAATGAGGTCGATGGCGACATCAATGGTCGCAAACTTCGCCATTCCTTCTGCTTGCACAACCGTGCGCGGAAAGCCGTCGAGAAGAAAACCGTTCGCCTTGACGTCGGCTTGGGCGAGACGTTGTTCGACAACACCGAGAATGATTTCATCAGACACGAGACCGCCGCCATCCATCACGGCTTTGGCTTCGATGCCCAGCGGAGTGCCAGCAGCAACAGCGGCGCGCAGCATGTCGCCGGTAGAAATATGTGGCGTTGCGTAATGCGCTGAAAGCCGCTCGGACTGAGTGCCCTTGCCCGCTCCCTGCCGTCCGAAGATAAGCAGACGAGCAGTCATTACTTCAGGAATCCTTCATAGTTACGCATCATCAGTTGGCTATCGATCTGCTTCATCGTCTCGAGGGCAACACCCACGGCGATGAGGATCGAGATGCCAGTGAACGACACCTGCGTGCCGGGGAGATACGTGGTCAGGATGTAGGAAGGAACGAGAGCGATGGCGGCAATGAACAGCGCGCCGGGAAGCGTGATGCGAGAAAGCACCTTGGCCAGATAACGCTCGGTCTGGGGACCGGGACGAATACCCGGAATGAAACCACCCTGCTTACGAAGCTGGTCGGCCTGCTTGACCGGATCGAAGGTGATCGCTGTGTAGAAGTAGGCGAAGCCAATGATCAAAAGACCAAAGATGATCATGTGAATTGGAGCATTCGGTGTGACCAGGTTTGAGTTCACCCAGTCCTGCATGCTCTTGCCCCAGCCATCGGAGGGAAGAACAAAACTCAGGAGCTGCGGGAGATACAAAACCGAACTGGCGAAGATGATCGGGATAACGCCCGACTGGTTCACCTTGAGCGGGATATACGTGCTCTGTCCGCCGTACTGACGACGACCGACGACGCGCTTCGCGAACTGCACCGGAATACGACGCTGGCCTTGTTCGACATAGACGATTGCCACCGTGATGAACCCGTATCCGAGAAGCACCATGCCAACAGCAACCCAGCCACCATTGGCTTTGATCGTTGCCATCTGGCTGGGCAGCAACGAAACAACCGACGCGAAAATCAGCAATGACATGCCGTTGCCGATTCCTCGTTGCGTCATGAGTTCGCCGATCCACATAAGCAGGGCGGTGCCGGTGGTGAGCGTTAACACAATGAGAAGGACGCGCCCGACAGTGAAATCGGGGATGAGGTCAAGACCAGTGGTGTTGCCACGAGTAAGGCCACCGCCTCCGTTGTGGAACAAATAGGCCAAACCTGTCGATTGCAGAATGGCAATACCCATTGTTACGTAACGGGTCCACTGCGTGATCTTGCGCTGACCAACTGCGCCCTGGTTCTGCCATTCCTCAAGTTTGGGAATAACGACGCCAAGGATCTGCATGATGATCGAGGCGGTGATGTACGGCATGATGCCGAGCGCAAAAATCGCGAAGTTTGTGAGACCGCCGCCAGAGAAGAGCTTCAAGAATGCGAGCACGCCGCCCGAGTCGGCCTGCGACTTGAGCTGCTTGAGCGCGGCGGTGTCGATTCCGGGAACGGGGAGATGAGCGCCCAGTCGATACAGGGCGATCATCAGGAACGTGAACAGGACCTTGTTACGAAGGTCCTGGACCTTGAAGATGTTCTTCAGGTTGGTGAGCACCGAGGTCACTCCTACCGCCGGCTACGAGGCCAGCAGCTCGTCAACGATCGTCAGCGGTTCGTGAACTGATTGCCCTTTGCGGGAGGACGACGATCGCCCCATGGCAAAGGAATGATTTCAACGGTGCCGCCTGCAGCGGTGATTGCCGCTTCGGCCGACTTTGAGACTGCATGCGCACGCACGGTGACGGGGCGTGAAAGTTCTCCACGACCAAGCACCTTCACGAGCGAGCCCTTACCAACGAGGCTCTTACCCAACAGCGAGACCGGATCGACAATGTCGAGACCTGACTCGTGGATGGTGTCGAGGTTGATCGCCTGGTATTCGACGCGGAAGGGGTTATTGAAACCGCGAAGCTTCGGGACACGCATGTGCAGCGGGTTCTGGCCACCCTCGAAACGAGCGGGAATGGTCGTACGCGCTTTCTGACCCTTGGTACCGCGGCCTGCGGTCTTGCCGCCCTTGCCACCGATACCGCGGCCGACGCGCTTGCGGCGACGGTTGGAGCCCTCAGCGGGCTTGAGATCATGAATCTTCACGATGTCCTCACTTGCTGGTCGAGCCGGGCTCGACCTCTTCGACAGTAATGAGATGCGGGACACGAGCGATCATGCCGCGGATCTCAGGACGGTCGGGAAGGGTGTTGGTCTTGCCGATACCACGGAGGCCAAGTGCACGCAGAGTTCCGCGATGCTTGGGCTTCGTGCCGATCGATGACTTGATTTGAGTGACCTTAAGTTCTGCCATCACGCGACCTCATTGGGAACGTGTGGGCCACGCTCGGAAAGCTTGAATGCTTCGAGCATGCCCTTGGGAACAAACTCTTCGGGAGCAAGGCCGCGAAGTCGAGCGACCTCGTTGGGATCCTTGAGTCCCTGCAAACCGGCGATGGTTGCGCGAGCCACATTGATGTGGTTCGAGGAACCAAGTGACTTACACAGAACGTCGTGGATGCCAGCCTCTTCGAGAATGGCGCGTGCAGCACCACCAGCGATCACACCGGTACCAGGAGCAGCGGGCTGAATAAGCACGCGTCCGGCACCCATACGTCCGACGATGGGATGAGTCACGGTTGATCCGGCCAACGGCACCTTGAACAGGTTCTTACGAGCCTCTTCGGTGCCCTTTTGAATAGCCAGTGGAACTTCCTTGGCCTTGCCGTATCCGAGACCGACGTGGCCGGCACCGTCACCGATCACCACGAGAGCGGTGAACGAGAATCGACGACCGCCCTTGACGACCTTGGCAACTCGGTTGATGTTGATCACGCGTGACTCGCGAAGTGCGAGAGCGTCAGCGTTGAGGGCCATCAGAACTCCAGTCCAGCTTCTCGGGCGGCATCGGCAACTGCGGCGACACGACCGTGGTAGAGGAAACCACCACGATCGAAGACGACCTTGTCGATACCAGCAGCCTTGGCGCGCTCAGCGAGGAGCTTGCCGACTGCGGTTGCGGCGGCGATGTTGCTGGTGCCACCAGTGGCGACACCGGTCTCGACGGACGATGCAGCAACAATTGTGCGGCCGTTGATGTCGTCGATGATCTGTGCATTGATATGACGGTTGGATCGATAGACCGCCAGACGAGGACGCGTCGCGGTGCCACGCACCTGCTTGCGAACTCGACGATGACGGCGGATCCGCGCGTCGCGCTTTTGCTGTGCCTTGTCGCTCATGCCTACTTACCTGCCTTGCCGGCTTTGCGGACGACGTACTCGCCCTTGTACCGGACGCCCTTGCCCTTGTAAGGCTCGGGCTTACGGATTGCACGGATGTCTGCGGCCACCTGGCCGACAGTTTCCTTATCGGTTCCCTTGATAAAAATCTGCGTTGGGACAGGAACCTCAAAAGTGATGCCAGCCGGAGCAACAACGCTCACGGGATGACTGAAACCAAGAGCGAGATCAATTGCAGTGTCGCCCTTCGCTGTGGCGCGGTAACCGACACCAATAATTTCAAGTTCCTTGACGAAGCCTTCGCTCACACCAACGACCATGTTGTTCACTAGCGAACGGACAAGACCATGCAGCGCACGGTTCTGACGTTCGTCGTTGGGACGTTCGACGATGAGTTCTGTGCCTTCCTGACGGATGGTGATCTCACCGGGAATGTCGCGTTCAAGTGTTCCCTTGGAACCCTTCACTGTGACGTGCTGACCAGCGATTGAAACCTCAACGCCAGCAGGTACCGGGATAGGAGCGCGTCCTACTCGTGACATGTCAGCCCCTTACCAAACGAAACACAGGATCTCGCCGCCCATGCGACGCTTGCGCGCCTCACGGTCGGTCATCAGACCCTGACTGGTGGACAGGACAGCGACTCCAAGGCCACCGAGAACCCGAGGGATCTTGTCGGCCTTGATATAGACGCGGAGGCCCGGCTTCGACACGCGCTTGACACCAGAGATGACGCGCTTGCGTTCGGGCGAATACTTCATGGTGACGGTGAGAACTGAACCGGGACGGTTCGGATCGTCAGCGATGGTGAAGCTCTCGATGTAACCCTCGGAAAGGAGGAGTTTGGCGAGTGCTTCTTTCACCTTGGATGAGGGCATGCGTACTTCATCGTGCATCGCGGTGTTCGCGTTGCGGATGCGGGTGAGCATGTCGGCGATGGGGTCTGTCATTGTCATGTCGTCGCCTCCCCTACCAGCTGGCCTTTTTGAGACCAGGAATTTCGCCAGCGTGTCCGAGTTCGCGAAGGCAAATACGACACAGCTGGAACTTGCGGTACACGGCACGTGGCCGTCCACACTTCTGGCAACGGGAATATGCCCGCACCTTGAACTTCGGGGTGCGACGTTGCTTATTAACGAGCGCCTTTTTGGCCATTACTGCTGCCCCTCACGCTTGAACGGGAAGCCGAAAGCATCGAGCAGGGCTTTGCCCTCGGCATTGGTCTTGGCAGTGGTCACGATTGTGATGTCGAAGCCGCGGGGGGCGTCGATCTTGTCGTAATCGATTTCCGGAAACATGAGCTGTTCGGGAAGACCAAAGGTGTAGTTACCGTGTCCGTCGAAGGACTTCGGTGACAACCCACGGAAATCGCGGATGCGGGGAATCGCCAGGCTGATGAGCCGGTCGAAGAATTCCCACATGCGATCACCACGAAGTGTGACCTTGACGCCAATGGCATTGCCTTCACGCAGTTTGAAAGCGGCGACGGATTTCTTGGCCTTGGTCACAATAACCTTCTGGCCAGTGATCAGTTCGAGGTCGCGCACAGCGCCATCGATCAGTGAAGACTGAACGAGGGCCTTGCCAACTCCCGAATTGATCACGATCTTTTCGAAACGCGGGACCTGCATGATGTTGCCGAGTTCGAGCGTGTCCTTAAGTTGGCCACGGATCTCGTCGTTGTAGCGGGTCTTCAGTCGCGGAATGGTCGCAGTTGCGGTGCTCATGCGAGGTCTCCTTCACACTTGCGGCAGATGCGGATCTTGGTGCCATCGGGCTCAAAGCGATAACCGACGCGAGTCGGCTTGCCGCATGAGTTGCACACGATGGCGACATTCGATGCCGGAATCGGCATCTCTTTGTCGATGATTCCGCCGGTGTTGGTCTGGCTAACAGGCTTCTGATGCTTCTTGGCAATGTTGACACCATCGACGATGACCTTTCCCTTTTCGGGAATGGATCGAGTGACGGTACCGGTCTTGCCGCGGTCCTTACCGGACAGCACCTGGACGCGGTCGCCCTTGCGGATTTTCATCACAACACCTCCGGGGCGAGTGAAACGATTCGCATGAACTTCTTGTCACGCAGTTCACGACCAACTGGGCCGAAGATGCGCGTGCCACGAGGCAGCAAGTTGTCAGTGATGAGCACAGCAGCGTTCTCGTCGAACTTGATGTACGAACCGTCGGGACGACGCTTTTCTTTCTTGACGCGAACGACGACGCACTTGACGACGTCACCCTTCTTTACGCCGGCGCCGGGAATGGCGTCCTTGACCGTGGCGACAAAGATGTCACCGATCGAGGCGTAGCGGCGACGCGTGCCACCAAGAACCTTGATGCAAAGAACTTCCTTTGCCCCACTGTTGTCGGCAACCCGAAGTCGGGATTCCTGCTGGATCATCGTGCACGCTCCAGGACATCAAGAAGACGCCAGCGCTTTGTCTTAGAAAGCGGACGAGTCTCCTGCACACGAACCTTGTCACCCACGTTGAGAACGTTGCTCTCGTCGTGGACGTACAGCTTGTTCGTGCGCTGAACGGTCTTGTTGTAACGAGGGTGACGCACGCGGTCTGTCACTGCGACAACTGCGGTTTTGTCCATGGAGGTCGAAACGACCATGCCCTCACGAATTTTGCGCGGATTGGCGCGCTCGGTGGCCGTGGTTTCCTCAGCCATCAGGCGTTCTCCTCGTTCTTCGACAGCGCTTCGGCTGCCGCGATTTCGCGATTGCGCAACTCGGTATTGAGCTGTGCAACCTGCTTGCGAACAACGCCCAGACGAGCGGTGTTGTCGAGCTGACCAGTGACGTGCTGGAAACGAAGGTTGAAAAGTTCTTCCTTCGAAGACGCCAGCTTGTCGAGCAGTTCGCCGTCGCTGATGTCACGGAGTGATTCTTTGGTCTTTGCCATCAGAAGCCCTCCTCACGGGCAACGAAGCGAGCCTTGATCGGCAGCTTCTGGATGGCCCGGTCGATTGCCTCGCGGGCAATCTCGGGGTCGTTGTAGGAAAGTTCGAACATGATTCGACCCGGCTTCACAACAGCAACCCAACGCTCGGGGTTGCCCTTGCCAGAACCCATGCGAGTTTCTGCCGGCTTTTGGGTGACGGGCTTGTCCGGAAACACGTTGATCCAGACCTTGCCGCCACGCTTGATATGACGAGTCATCGCGATACGGGCGGCTTCGATCTGACGGGCGGTGATCCAACCCGGCTCAAGGGCCTGGATGCCGTAATCACCAAACGTGACTTCGGTTCCACCCTTTGACTGACCCTTCATGCGACCGCGCTGTTGCTTACGGTGCTTGACCTTCTTAGGCATCAACATAATCAGTCACCATCCCCAGGACGGAAGTGCGGGGTCTCATGGTGCTGACGTGTTGAACGCTCGATTTCCTCTTCCTCGGCAAGCAGTCGCTCGAGTTCGGGATCGGCTTCTTTCACGAGCGGCGTTGCTTCAAGATCTTCGACGATTTCGGAATCGGCATCGCGCTTACGACCAGCAGCCGAAGACACAACCTTGCGGGGACGAGCGTCGCCTGAGGTTTCGCCAACAGCCATTGCCGCTTCGCGGGTGGCCTTGTCATCGAGAACGCTCTTGTACGGAAGGATGTCGCCCTTGTAGAGCCAGACCTTCACGCCAATACGGCCGTAGGTGGTCTTTGCTTCACGGAAGCCGTAATCGATATCGGCACGAAGGGTGTGCAACGGCACACGACCTTCGCGGTACCACTCGGTACGTGACATTTCAGCGCCACCAAGTCGACCTGCGCACTGGACACGAATGCCGAGAACACCAGCCTTCTGTGCGTTCTGCACTGCGCGCTTCATGGCACGACGGAATGCGACACGACCAGCAAGCTGATCGGCAACACCCTGAGCAATGAGCGCAGCGTCAAGTTCAGGCTGCTTGATCTCTTGGATGTTGAGCTGCACCTTGTTGTTACCGGAGATCTTGGTGAGACCGGCACGAAGGCGATCGGCTTCTGCACCACGACGACCGATGACGATGCCTGGACGAGCAGTGTGCACGTCGACACGAAGACGATCGCGAGTGCGCTCGATTTCAACACGGCTGATTGCCGCGTGCGGCAACTGCGTCATGAGGTAGTCGCGGATCTGCCAATCCTGAATGAGATTGTCGGAATACTCGCGACGATCGGCGAACCAACGCGACTTCCAGTCGGTGGTCACGCCGAGGCGGAACCCGTAAGGGTTGACCTTCTGACCCATCAGTCTTCCTTCCCGTCAGT
>JAPLAE010000089.1 GCA_026393455.1 Actinomycetota bacterium | reverse complement strand
GTCATCGGGAATGACTCGAAGTGCACTCATTGCTTTGTCGACACGACCTCGAGCGAGAGTGAGGACGCGCGCAGGTTCGCCATCGATCTGACCGCGAATACGTCGGCCGCGTTCCTCGCTGAGTGCGTCGCGCCACATCGATCCGAGTTCATCAATATCGCGAACAATGTCGGGATCAGCAATGATCGCGGCGATGTTGCGGGCGAGAGCGGTGAATCTTCCGGCGGTGAGTTCGACACCAGATGTCGCAGCAACGATGTCTTCGAGTTGATGGGCCTCATCAATGATGACGACTTGATGTTCGGGAAGTACCGCACCGTTTGTCGCCAGATGCATTCCATAGAGATGGAGATTCACGACAACGACATCAGCGTCAGCCGCAGCCCGCCGAGCGCGCTCGGTGAAGCATTCATCGCCCTTGGGGCACTTCGCTGCTCCGGGGCATTCGCGAGGTCCAACACTCACCGCGGCCCATGCTCTTGGCGAGGGTTCAATCGTCAACTCTGAGCGATCCCCAGTGAGTGTGGTGGTGGACCACCGTGCGAGTGCGGCGAGTTCCTCAGAGGGTGGTTTCGGTCCGCCGATATCGAGGGCGAGTTGTTCGGCGCCATCGGCATCGAGTTCGCGAACACGCTGGAGGCAGATGTAATTGGAACGGCCCTTCAACACCGCAAAGGTGAATGGGTGATCAAGATGTTCGGTGAGGAATGGAAGATCCTTGGTCGCTAGTTGGTCCTGAAGTGTCTTAGTCGCGGTGGCGACAACGACGCGACGGCCCGAAATAATGCACGGCACGAGGTAGGCGAAGGTCTTGCCCGTGCCTGTTCCTGCCTCGACAACAAGGTGGTTTCCTTCGACAATTGATCGGGCAACGGCCTCGGCCATTTCGATCTGCCCATCTCGTTGCTCACCGCTGGGCAACTGCGCTGTGATCTGCTCGAGGGCCTTGCGGGTGTTGGCGACGAGACGGTCGGCGGCACCCATGGGAGAACGATGGTACCGGCGCCGTCGTAGGTCGGCGGTAACGTCGCACAGGTGGACATTCCCGGTATCGACCCGACGCGCATCCCCGTGCACATTGCTGCGGTCATGGATGGCAATGGCCGTTGGGCCACCAGCAGGGGCCTGAAGCGCACCGATGGGCATGCCGCAGGCGAGGAAGCGCTCTTCGACACCGTTGAGGGAGCGCTCGATCTGGGTGTGAAGTGGCTCACGGTCTATGCCTTCTCCACCGAGAACTGGCGTCGACCCGCCGATGAGGTTCGGTTCCTTATGGGATTCAACGAGTCGTTGCTCGTTCGTCGTCGCGACGAATTAAATGAGCGAGACGTTCGGATGCGGTTTATTGGCAGGCGCGACTGGCGAGTCCCGAAGCGGCTGCTTCGTCGCATGGACGAATCCATTGAACTCACGAAGAACAACCGCACGCTGACGTTCACGATCGCGTTCAACTACGGCGGTCGGGCAGAACTGGTCGATGCGGTCAAGCAACTGGTGGCCGAAGGCGTTCCGGCCGACAAGATCGACGAGAAAGCGATAGCGAAGCGTTTGTACGACCCGCAGATGCCCGATCCCGATCTCGTCGTGCGGACCTCCGGCGAATTCCGTACCTCCAACTTCCTCATGTGGGAAGCGGCCTACAGCGAACTTGTTTTCACCGAAACGCTATGGCCCGATTTCCGTCGCGAGAATCTCTTCGACGCGGTGCGCGAATACCAAGCGCGAGACCGTCGATTCGGTGGCTTGAGCCCCGAAGCCTGATCGGCATACGACATGGGAAAAGGCACGATTCATCGCGATGAAGGAATCGTGCTCCGCACCTACAAACTTGGTGAGGCCGATCGCATCGTTGTCTTCCTCACAAAAGATCGTGGCAAAGTGCGCGCCGTCGCCAAAGGGGTACGCAAGACAAAGTCCAAGTTCGGATCGCGTCTTGAACCGATGAGCCATTGTGTCTTGCAGTTCTACGAAGGACGCGAACTCGATCTCGTGACGCAAGCAGAAAGCGTCGACAACTTTCGTGCAATTCGCGAAGACCTCGATCGCATTGGACGCGCAGTGTCAATGTTGGAAGTTGCTGACCAGCTCGCTCAAGAAGGTGAAGTGAATCCACAGCTCTACCGAATGCTTCTGGGTGCGTTGCGAACGCTTGAGAGTTCCGCCTCACCATTAGTGACGCCTGCGTTCTATTGGAAGGTATTGGCGCTTGAGGGCTACAGACCTGAAGTCGATACGTGCGTGCAATGTGGCGCTGACGATGTGCCCCTGATTGCCTTCGATGTCGAAAGTGGCGGCTTGCTCTGTCGGGTGTGTCGCCGGGGTACGCCGATCACGGCGGAAGCAGTCGTGCTGTTGCGTCAGATTCTCGGCGGAGAATTAAACGACGCATTAGCGGCGGGCGAATCACCCGATGCGGCTGCGGTAGTGCATGAGGTTGACCGACTCGCCATCCGCGCGGTGGAACATCATTTGGAACGACGACTTCGCTCGGTGAACGTTCTCGATCATTGAGCTCTTCGTTAATGATCCAAATGGCCCATTTGCGATCGAACTGGTGTTCGGTAGATTCCTCGTATGGAGTCACGAACACCACTGATCGAAAGAGTTTCTTCTCAGTTCGAAGATCTGGCACGGGCGATTCACGAGCTCGTCGTGCCGATCGATGGCGACGCACTCGTCGATGTTCGCGGATTGCTCGACGCGCTTACGGCTCGCGTGGCGCTGGCCGAAGCCGCATTTGTTTCTGCTGGCCTGCACGAACTCGATGGCGCCGGATCAATGGCCACCTGGCTGCGTCATCGAAGCGGATTGACCGATGCCGATGCACGTCGTGCGTCGCGTCGTGCCGAACGTTTGGCGCGTTGGCGCAGTCTCGGCGACGCGTGGGTGCGTGGCGAGATCGCCGGACCAGTGGTCGACGCCGCGGTTGCGATCATCCCCGACCGGCACGTGGAACGGTTCTCACTTCACGACAAGGAAACCGTGCGTGCGCTCGATGGCTTGTCCACGCACGAATCGCGCATGGCGCTTCGTCATTGGGTTGAATGGGCCGACGCCGAGCTCGAGGCTGAAGCTGCACGTTTGGGGCTTGGTTCTGCGCTCGAAGAATTGCCGCAGCGGTCGTTGTTTCTTAGCCGAACGCTTGACGATTTCGGAGTGCTCGATGGTCGATTCGATCCCGATAGCGCAGCGGTCGTCGAGGCTGCATTGCGTGTGGCCGAACGGCCCGACGACGAAGGCGAGACACGGCTGGCGGCGGAACGTCGAGCCGACGCCTTGGTCACGCTCTGTGCGTTTTATTTAGACAACCACCAACGGGGCGGAGACGCTGGTCGCCAGCGGCCCAACGTGAGCGTGGTGATCGATCTGCCAACCATGTGGTCGCTGTCGCTCCGAGGTGCTGGCATCCGCACTCGGGAAGAACTCGATTCATATCTCGAGCACCATCGCGCCGGGCCTATAGAGCGGGCCTGGTTTGTTGAGAGCTTCACAAATGTGTTCGGAACTGCCACGACATTGGATGGTCGCGTGCTGTCTGCTGCAATGTCACGAGTCTTTGCTTGTGACTCAGCGATGAGCCGCCTAGTGACCGCCGGCGGGCGAGTGTTGAACCACGGCCGCTCAGTTCGAGAGTTCACTTCATCGCAACGACAAGCAGTGTTTGTCCGAGACCAAGGCTGTCGCTACCCAGGGTGCACGGCAGGCCCACGCTCTTGCGATATTCATCACGTGATTGCGTGGGAGCTCGGTGGCCAGTCAGATCTGCCAAATGCCGTCGCCTTGTGTCGCCATCATCATGGGGTGATCCACCGGCCCGGTTGGAGCACGCAACTCGATGAAGACGGGCAGTTCCGGGTTCTGAAGGCCACCGGCGAAGAACTTGCGAGCCGGCCGCCGGCCCGTGCCCCTGCTACCTTCGCCCCTTCGAAGGCCGCGTGATCCGGGGGACGAAATGAGCAGCACGACTAACGCACCAAAGGGTACGAACTCGTCGAATGGCAGTGGTGGCGCGACCCGTCGACCGCTCGAAGGGCTGCGCGTTGTCGATCTCACTGTGATCAATGGGGAACTGTGCCCACGGCTTCTTGGCGATCTGGGCGCTGAGGTCATCAAGGTCGAATCGCCTGAAGGTTCTCCTGCTCGCCACTACGCGCCCGTGCGCAAAGGGATCTCGCTGTCATTTGCGGTGAACAACGCAGGGAAGCTGGGCGTAGCTCTCGATCTCAGCGCTGCCGCCGATGTCGCCAAGTTGCATGAACTTCTCGACCATGCCGATGTCGTGCTGACTTCGGGGCCCGAGGTTGCTCCAGGCCTTTCGGTGCAGATGGTTGCCGACAAGCATCCGCATCTCGTTGTTGCTGCGGTGACCCCTTACGGCCTCACCGGTCCATGGGCGGGTCGAGTCATTACCGATCAGGTTCTCTCCGCTACCGGCGGGATGACCTTCAAAGCCGGTGCGCTCAACCGCGAACCGCTTCCCGCTCCTAGTCAGTTCAGTAACGATGTGGCGTCATCAGTAGCGACGTGGGCGGTGCTGTGCGCTCTGTGGCAACGAGAAGAAACTGGCGCCGGCCAGTTTCTCGATATTTCTCTCAACGAATCGTTATCGCAATGTGCCGACTGGTCGTTGCCCAACTACACCGCTCGCGTGCTTGCCGGAAACGCCACGCCTGAGTTCCGTAACGGCTCTGGTCCTGTCTACCCAATCTTCAAATGTCGCGATGGTTATGTGCGGTTGATCGTCCTCAGCCCACCGCAGTGGCGTGAGATGCGGGCGTGGCTTGGCGAACCCGAATACCTGCAAGACGAGGAATACGAATCCTTCCCCGGCCGATTCGCCATTGCCGATGCGATTCTCAATCCGCTTTACGAAGAACTCTTTGCCGACCTC
>JAPLAE010000010.1 GCA_026393455.1 Actinomycetota bacterium | reverse complement strand
GAGCGCCACGGCAGCAGCGAGCGCATTGCCAGAAAAAGAGTGCCCGTGATACAGCGTCATTTCGCTGAGGTCGGGTCCGAGGAAAGCCTCGTAGACGCGTCGAGAGGCCACGGTCGCAGCCATGGCCAAGTACCCGCCCGTCAGGCCTTTGCCGATACACATGAGGTCTGGACGGATTCGGCATTGTTCAGTTGCGAATAACGTGCCAGTTCTTCCGAATCCAGTGGCAACTTCATCAGCAATGAGCAAGACGTTGTGTTCGCGACATGCGTCACCAACGCGTTCGATGGATTCGGGGTCGGTAACCCACATGCCTGCGGCACCTTGCACGAGTGGCTCGATCACAACAGCGGCGAGTTCGTGTGCATGGGTGGCGATCATCGCTACGGCAGTGTCGGCCCAGCCGAGGTCGTCGTAACCGGGAGCACGCAAAACGTCGAAGCGCAGAGGATCGAACACGTCGGTTCCGAATCCACCGGCCCCAATTGAGATCGCGCCGATGGTGTCACCGTGATAGGCACCACCGAGCGCGAGATACCGAGTTCGGGACGTGATGCCCTGGTTTGTCCAGTACTGGAACGCGATTTTGATTGCTTGCTCAACGGCGGCTGCGCCATCGGATGCGAAGAGAAAATGTGGTTCGCTGACCGGCACACGAGGAGCGAGGGCTTCTGCCAGTTCGATCGTGATGCGGTTGCCGTTGCCCAACATCGTGGTGTGAGCAACACGATCGAGTTGTTCACGCGCTGCCGCATCGAGTTCTGGCACCCGATGACCGAGTGTTGTCACCCACAACGAGGAAATCGCATCGAGGTAGCGGGTTCCATCGACATCGATGAGTTCGCGGCCTTCGGCGTAGTCCACGATGACGGGCCGATTTGTGGCGTAGGTCGACATCTGGGTAAAGCCATGCCAGACAACGGCAGCGTCTCGGTCGACCCAGCGATCATGGGCACTGGTCAGGGACGTCTGGTCGTCAGGTGTCACCGTGACAGCATCGCACCCTTGGCATCGGGGTGGCGAAGACGTCGCCAAGCATCGATTTCGACAGCCATGGGCGTTGATGGCGGACCATCGACGAACGGCCAAAGTTCCTCGGCAATCTTGCGCCAGTCGCCGGTCGCGTGGAGTTCGCCGAGAATCGCATAGAGGCCAAGGCTGATGCGCTGAATGATTACGAAGCTTCCAGGGAGGTTCGCTGCCTTCTGCATGACGGCGTAGGGGCCACTGGTGTCGAAGAAGCGGCGAACGGTCTCGGACGCGTAGGCGGGGGTGATGGTGAAATCGCCTTCAACGGCTACGAACTCGTAGAAGTGTCCGAGGTAGTCGATGACGTCGGCATCTGTGACGTCGAGTCCGGCGGGAAGGAGTCCGAGACGTTCGACGGTCGAACGAAATGCAGCGGCGTCGTGGTCGATCACCATGTGCTGGATCATCTCGCCGAACTCATCGAGTTCCGCAGCGGTGAAGTACTTCACGAGGCCGAAGTCAAGGAATGTGACCCGCCCGCCTGAGTGGAACAAGTAGTTGCCGGGATGAGGATCGCCGTTAAAGGCCGCGAGTCGATAAAGACCACCGAACGCGAAGCGATACAGCGTTTCGGCAGCGAGATCTTTTTCTTTCTGGCTCCACGTCATGAGTTCTTCCCAACGGACGCCATCGGAAAGTTCGGTAGTGAGAACGCGACGGCTTGAGTAGAGATCGATCACATGCGGAATATGGATTGTTGGATGTCCGTCGTAGTAGCGAGCGAAGGCTCGCTGATTGGCCGCTTCAATTTCGTAATCGAGTTCCTCAACGACTCGTTCACGTAATTCTGCGACGAGTGCTTTGTGGTCGAGCCCCGGGAAGAGCACGCCTAAGCCTGCAAAAATAAAACCGGCGTTGTTGAGGTCAGAAGCGACTGCTTCGGCAACGCCGGGGTACTGCACTTTCACAGCAACTGCTTGACCCTCATGCGTAAGAGCGCGATGCACTTGACCGATAGACGCAGACGCGATGGGCGCTGGATCCCACGTGGCAAACAACTCATTTGGATGTTTGCCAAGTTCTTCGTAGATCACTTGAGCGGCAAGTTCGGCGCTCATTGGTGGCGCATTCTGTTGGAGGTCCGCAAGAGCGCTTCGAACATGTTCGGGCAACCCTTGGTCGATGTAGCTGGCCATCTGCCCGACCTTCATGAGCGCCCCCTTCATTTGCCCGAGTGCCTCGGCGACCTGTTGGGTGGTCTTCAGTTCGAAGGCAAGGTCAAGTTCCTGACGCTTGCCGGCATCGGTGAAGACCCGACGGGCACGATGACGTGCGTAAGCACCGCCCGTTTTTGCGCCGAGAAGCGCAAGGCGAAGATTGCGGGCAACTCGGGCACCGTTTTGGACCGGTCCGCTAGAACGACGTTCCGAACGACGACTTTGAAAGATAGCCATGGCGAGAGCAACGAGTCCGAGGGGAACAGCCAGGCGGAGAGTTCTTCGCAGCAGTGTCACGGCATGCAACGTTAGGTGCGAACGCTGTCGGTTCCCTCACCGGGCGCCGACCGATGCTTGCTTATCGGCGGTAGCGTGGCCCCGTTCGCTCGGCTGGGGGAGTACATATGAGTTCCACGTCGGTCACGATTACGCAGGGCTCGTTGCAGGGCCTTGAGCGCGACGGAGTCGTCCAATTTCGAGGCATTCCTTATGCCGCACCACCTGTCGGTGAACGCCGATTTCTGGCGCCGGCCGCTCCGGAACCCTGGGGAGGGGTTCGGGATGCGACGACGTTCGGGTCGATGTCGGTTCAAGAGTCAGGAGGTATCACCGCTCTCTTAGGTGATGCAGCCCTTGACTCAAGTGAAGACTGTCTCTTTCTTAATGTGACCACGCCGGCCTGCGACGATGCGGCTCGTCCTGTGATGGTGTGGATTCACGGCGGCGCTTTCACCAACGGATCTTCATCGACGCCTTGGTACGACGGAACGTCGTTAGCAACCCGTGGCGACGTTGTCGTTGTCTCCCTCAACTACCGACTTGGCGCGCTTGGTTTTCTTTGGCTCGGCGATCTCGATGATCGGTATCGCTCGAGTGGTGTGAATGGGTTGCTTGATCAAGTAGCTGCGCTTGCGTGGGTGCGAGACAACATCAGCACGTTTGGTGGCGATCCAAATAACGTCACCATCTTCGGAGAGTCAGCAGGAGCGATGAGCATCTCGACGCTTCTCGCCCTTCCCGCCGCGAGTGGGCTCTTCCAGAAGGCAATCGCTCAAAGTGGCGCAGCGCACAACGTCTTTACCCCTGCGATGGGCGCGGCGATGACCGAAGATTTCATGGAGAAACTCGGTGTCGCTGATATTGATGGTCTGTTGCGAGCATCTGCAGAAGACATCGCAAAAGCGGCGACGAAGGTTGAAGCAAAGTTGTTCGACGATCCATCGGGTTTGGGGGGACCCACCAGTTTTGCGCTCGCGATGGCCTTTCAGCCGGTTATCGACGGCACGTACCTGCCTCAAGAACCACTCGTCGCTGTAGCGAATGGCGACGCAGTCGACGTTCCGTTTCTGACGGGTACCAATCTCAACGAATGGAATCTCTTTGCACTTATGAGCCCCGGTGGTCTCGACGACTCCCTATTGCTGGAGCGTCTTGAGGGCCTCTTTGGGTCCGGACATCGGGTGCGTGATGTCTACGCCTCGGATCGCCCCGATGTCTCGGCGGATGAACTTTGGAATGCAGTGCTCACCGATGGCTCCTTTCGGATTCCAGCGATTCGTCTCGTCGAAGCTCGCGGGGCGGCGAAATCGCCAACCTGGCAGTACCTCTTTACCTGGGGAACGCCGGCCTTCGGTGGTGTTGTGAAGTCATGTCACGCGCTCGAGATCCCCTTTGTCTTTGGGGTGCTCGATAACCAAGGGGCAGAACTGTTTCTTGGTGGTCCAGTGAGCGATGACTTGTGGGAGTTGTCAGCGGCAATGCAGGAAGCGTGGCTTTCGTTTGCACGCAACGGTGATCCTGGCTGGCAGGCATGGAACAGTGAGTCGCGTCCTACACAACGTTTCGATGTAGTCAGGGAAGTTCTCTCCGATCCGATGTCGGCGGAACGTGGGGTTTGGGAAGGCGTTCTGTGAGCAAACCGACGGCGATCGTTCTGCTGTCAGGAGGACTCGATTCCACAACCTGTCTGGCCATCGCTCAGAGTGAAGGTTTCGAAGTAGTTGCCGTAAGTTTTCGCTACGGACAGCGACATACCAATGAACTTGAATGCGCCGCAGCGATCGTGAGATCTGCTGGTGTCGAACATCTCATCGTCGATATCGACCTCGCCGCCTTTGGTGGCTCAGCATTGGTCGATGATTCGATAGAAGTTCCGAAACATGAGTCGGTTGATGAGTTAACTGCCGATTCAGTCCCGGTCACCTACGTGCCTGCTCGCAATACGATCTTCTTGAGTTTTGCGACAGCGGTAGCCGAAACACGCGGCGCACACGATGTCTTTATTGGAGTGAATGCTGTCGATTACTCGGGCTACCCCGATTGCCGCCCGGAGTTCATCGAAGCATTTGAGCTCATGGCTAATCTCGCCACTCGCGAAGGGGTCGAAGGCGGTCACCTCCGCATTCGCACCCCTTTAATTGACCTCACGAAAGCACAAATCATCCAGCGAGGTCTTGAACTCGGAGTCGACTACAGCGTCACGCTGTCGTGTTACGACCCCACTGACGATGGCGGATCATGTGGGCATTGCTACGCGTGTCTTCTACGCGCTCGCGGCTTTGCCGATGCTGGGATCAGCGACCCCACTCGTTATTCAACGAAGGCTTGAGAAATATCACGATTGAAAGCAGTGACTCGTGACGTGTCCTACAACTAGTTCGTCGATGTAGAGCCGATTACCGCGAGAGCTTCGTCGATGTGCTTCTTCGGCTTGAATTGCGAGGAGAACACTTTGCGCACGATGCCATTGGGATCGATCACGTAGGTGACTCGTCCCGGCAGAAGGCCGAGGGTTTTGGTCACGCCGAACTGCTTGCGAACTTCGCTCTTTGTGTCGGCAAGCAATGTAAATGGAAGGTTGTGCTTCTGTGCGAACGCTTTATGCGAGTCCACTGAATCGGAACTAATGCCGATGACCTTTGCCCCGGCGTCGGTGAAGGCTTCAAAGTTGTCACGGAATGAACATGATTCGGCTGTGCAACCCGGGGTGTCATCCTTTGGATAGAAGTAGATGACTGCCCAACTTCCGCGGAGCTGAGCCGATGTGACGGTGGTGCCGTCCTGGTCGGGGAGTGAGAACTCTGGGACAGGCTGGCCTTCGATGATGGTCATGCACTCTCTTATCACCGAAATCAGCATCATTCACCTCTCGAAACCAGCCTTTTTGACTCCGGTATCGCCCGGTTGGAGGGGCCTGCCGCGTAGCGTTGGTTCATGCCAATCGTCGCTGTCGTGAACCAAAAGGGCGGAGTGGGCAAAACCACCGTCACCCTGGGCCTCGCTTCTGCCGCCGCTCAGCGGGGGAAGAGGGTCCTCGTTGTTGATCTCGACCCTCAGGCCAATGCCACGTCAGGCCTCGGCGTTTGGGAGCCCGCGACCACTGTTGATCTTGCCCTTGAGACTGATCGTCCCGGTTCAGCTGGTTCACTGGCTGTGCCGACCGCATGGGTACTTGAAAGCGGAATGGCTCCCGATGTTCTTGCCAGCACTCCCGCGCTTTCGGCTCGAGAACCGCAATTGGCGAATGACCCAGTCGGCGCCCAGGACCGACTGCAACTCGCGCTCGAAGGCAATGATTATGACCTCGTTATGATCGATTGTCCTCCGTCGCTTGGTTTGCTCACAATCAATGGTCTCTTTGCCGCTGATCGAGCGCTCATCGTCACCGAACCCGGCGCATGGGCCTCCGATGGCGTGGCCAATGTGCAGCTCACCATCTCACGCATTGCAGCGCGACGCGGTGGTCGTCCTGAAGTTGCTGGCATTGCCGTGAATCGACTCGGTCGAACCCGTGACGCTCACTACTGGCACACGATGTTGCTCGAGCAATACGGCAGCCAGGTTTTCGCTCCGGTGCATATGCGGGCAGCCGTTGCTGAAGCCTCCGCGCAGTCATTGCCAATCCATGGTCTCGGAAACCGTCAAGGAGCCAGCGATGCGGCTCAGGAATTCGACACTCTGCTTGATTCTGTCGTGCCGGAGATGACACGGTCTGGGGGAGCGGTGGCTACGTCAGCGCCATCAGTGACCACCGAACCCATTGGAGGATCCGATGCCAGCGTATGACCCGCAACGAACACGGAATCGCCCGGCACCTGCCACCGACCTTCCGGCCCCGGTCGATGCCTTCCTCGATGCCATGCCCCCTTCGAGACTTCTTCCTGAAGGTGTCGATAGCGACACGGCATCTCGCGGCGACGCCGTTGTCCATGGCGCAGACATTGCTGCCAACCCCGCTGTCGAAGAGATCGTTATCGACGCTGCACCGCGAGTTGCAGTCGATGTCCCTCGTACGTCGAGTTCGCCGGTTGTTCAGCCAACAAGCGACAACCGATCAAAAATTGCGATCGCCGTTATTGCCGCAACCGTTGCACTGGTTGCCGTACTTCTCCTTCGACGCAAGCGCCGCTAATTCTCTTCTCAGTCGAGAAGGCTTGCTGCAAGTGAATCAATGACATCGGCAGAGATGCCGATGGAGTTGACATAGCCAGTCATCGAACCGTATTCCGCGTTGACATGATCAAGAAGGCGCTTCATGGCCTCGGGCGGTGCCGCTAAATATGCCGATGGTTGATCGTTCATTGCGGTGAGTGCTTCGGGACGATCCCGTTTGAGTCGCTCTACGAGTTCGGCCATATTTGCGCCGGAAATTGCGTAATCAGCAACGATCACATGATCGGCAACTCCAATGGTCGAGAGCACCATGGCGGCGAGAACTCCGGTTCGGTCCTTTCCTGCTGCGCAGTGAAAGACCGCAGGAAGGTTCTCTGCATTGGCCAGGGTTCGGAACGCCTGGGAAAGTGCGGGAGCACCTATGTCGAGCATGTGGACATAAAGGTCACTGAGTACGACCCGTGCGTATCGAGGTCGAGGGGTTTCCATACTTCGCCGAGAACATCAAGGTGCACATGTTGAATGCCGCGTTCAGGGTCGTGGAGATGGCCATGCTCAACTTCGGAACCAGTTCGAAGGTCGATCACGGTCTTCAGGCCGATCGTCGCGAGTTGGTCAAGTTCGGTATCGGGAAGACGATGTACGGCGTCGGCGCGAAAGAGCGTGCGCCATTTGACCGTGCGACCATCAGAGGTTGCATAACCACCAAGATCGCGAAAGTTAAACGCGCCTTCAAAACTCAGGCGGCGGTCGGGGTGGCTAGTGGCGAGGGCAAGCGCTTCTTCATTCACAAGTGTGAGGCTACGTGCAGCGGGAGGGTTCACGTTGACTCCTGAGGTGTGGGGCTGCCCAACGCAGTTGCAAAGCAAAGTGTTGTAGGGCCCCAAACAAACTCTCGGTAAATCTGGTGAGCAGGATGTGAACGTTTGGGAAAGTTCCTGTGGTGTTAGCCGACTGGCTTCTGCACGAGAACGGGGCAATGGCAGTTGTGGACCGTGCGCATCGTCGTGCTCCCAAGGGCAGTTCGAGCAAGTCCTCCACGACCGTGGGTGGCCATGGCAACAAGCGCGACGTCGTTCGCATTTGCCCAATCAGAAACGGCGATTGCGGCGTCAGAGCCAACGACTGTTTCGGACCTTGCCTCGATGCCTTCGCGGGTGAAAAATCCAACGGCGGATTCCACCGCGTTCGTAAGCGTGTCAGCGTCAGCGCTGCCGAGGGGCGATCCGTTCGCCGCTGTAGCGGAGAGAACGACAACAGACATTGCGAGTGCCTTCGCCCAGCGGGCTGCACGAGGAAGGACCATTGCGGAGATTGGTGAACCATCGGTGGTGACGACCATCGTGGTTCCCTTGAAACTTGTAAATGGCTTCGCTTGAGGACCAACAAGAAGCACCGGATTGTTTGATCGCTTGAGCACATCTTCCGAAACAGATCCCAGTAGCGCCTTGCCAAACCCAGTGCGTCCATGTGTGGCCATCACGATCGCGTCGTCGGGGGCGCTTACGGCGTTCGCAATAGCTGTCGCTGGGAATGTGTCGGGAACAACGGAACTTTCGAAAGGAACGGAGAGAGAGGCCCCCTGATCGTTGAGGTAGCCAATCAGTTCTTCGACGGTGGTGCCCCAACCTGAAGCGAGAAGCATGATCGATGAGTCGAGTGCAGCAGCGAGTTCGTTGGCAATCGGCAGAGCTGCCTGAGATAGATCTGAACCATCAAGTGGAACAACAATGGTGTTGATCATGATTCTTCTTTCCGGAGAGCGAGACTTCTTTTCGCCATGCTCGCACGCTGAACGGTGGCTGGCGTCATCGCCCTCTTCGGTAAGGGATCAGTTGCCGAGGAGGAGCACGGCGTCGAGTCCGCCGCCGTCGGCGGCTCGGAGCTCCGCTCGACCGCCTTCGGATTCCACCAGTTTCTGAACGATGGCAAGCCCAAGTCCGGTTCCGCCCAATTCGCCACCTTCATTGGTAGCACGCCAGAAACGATCGAAAGCTCGTTCCCGTTGCTCATCGGAGAGGCCGGGACCTTGATCGATGACGTGTACAGCGACGATTGAGCCCGAAGAAGAATCTTCTGTGTTCGCCTGCAGCGTGAGCACCGAATCGGCGGGAGCAACTTCAAGGGCATTCGCGATGAGGTTGTCGAGGACTTGGCTCAGCATGTCCGAGGTGCACCGCCCCTTCAACCCGCCGCCATTCGCAACGATGGAAATGTCACGCTCTGTGGCAAGCGGTTGCCACGCCGCGGCGCGTTCCGCTAGGGCCTCATCGAGTTCAAGGCGTCCCGGGCGCGCTCCCTGCGTTCGCTCGGCTCGAGCGAGTGCCAAGAGTCCGTCAACGAGTCGAGACATTCGTTGCACTTCGTTGCGAGCGCCATCGATGTCGTCACGATTGGCATCGGTGGAATCAAGTTCGACCATTTCAAGACGAAGCCGGAGAGCGGTTAATGGAGTCCGCAGTTGATGAGAGGCATCGGCAACGAACTGTTCCTGTGCGGTGACGAGTTCTTCCAAACGGACTGCAGTCGCATTGAATGCGGCAGCAAGGTCTTTGATCTCGGGAGGACCTCGGTCGAGATCTGCTCGAGCAGAGAGATCGCCATCGCCGATTCGAGTCGCTGCGTCACGGAGTTTGGCGATCGGGCGAGTCACCCATCGGGCAAGCAGAACCCCCAGCCCTGCAGCAAGGAGCAGAGTGACGAGACCAGCACCGAGAAGCACGAGCCAGTAGCGACGAACCTTGGCCTCGACTTGATCGGTTGAATAACTCACTCGAATTGCGCCGAGGACCTGGTCTCCAATGGAGATTGGAACGGCAACATAGACAAGACCGGTTCCTAACGTTGTTGAATAGCGCGTACCTGCGGAAATCTGTCGATCAAGCGCATCGGCAATTTCAGGTCTCGAAAGAAAGTTTCGTTGTCCTGCTACGGCGGGTTCAGAATCGGCGAGTACGTCGCCGGTCGAGTTAACGATGACGACTCGGCCGTCAGTAGTTGCGGTGTAGTTGGCGACAACCGCAGCGAGATCAACCGGGGTACCGCCTGAGAGTGAATCAGAAAGGTAGGACGACAGCACGAATGCGTCACGTTCAATCCCCGATTTCAGTTGATCCATCTGGTGATTTCGATATCCCAAAGCGAGTGGCACTTCGAGCGCGATGAGTACGACGAGGGTGAGAAGAAGATAGGTCGCTAGGAGACGTCGGGTCACGAGGCCGAATCATTCTCAGTGTTCGAACGAAGGCGGAAACCCACACCCCGAACGGTTTCAATGATGGTCGGATCGCCAAGTTTCTTGCGGAGTGATGCGATGTGAACGTCGAGTGTCTTGGTCGGCCCGTACCAATGAGCGTCCCAGACCTGTTCGAGGATTGTTTCCCGTGTTTGGGTTGCACCTGCGTCACTAGCCAGAAGAGCGAGAAGGTCGAACTCTTTGCGCGTCAACTGCACGTCTTTGTCATTCACGGTGACTTTCCGAGTTCGGTTATCGAGAGTCACGTTCCCAGTGATTTGGGTGATGTCGTCTTTGATCGTCCCCGAGACATTGCTACGACGCGTAACAGCATTAATCCGGGCAATGAGTTCGCGGAAGCCAAAAGGCTTGACCATGTAGTCGTCAGCGCCTAGTTCAAGACCAAGGACACGATCGATTTCATCGCCGCGCGCGGTCAGGATGATGATCGGTACTGATGAATTGGAGCGCACGCGTCGACATACTTCGTAGCCATCGATATCGGGGAGTCCGAGATCCAGAAGGATGATGTCGACTGAAGAGTGAGAGTGAAACGCGGCAACGCCACCAAGTCCCGTTGACTCGTGATGTACGGCGTAGCCCTGCCGCTCAAGACCCTTGACGAGGGGTTCGGCAATGGCGTCGTCATCTTCGACCAGAAGAATATTCACGGCGTAAGGGTGGCACGCCATGGAGGGAAGGGTGCGGCCCCAAACTCGGGTCACCCTGGTTTGGGGCCTTTGGCGCAATGACTTTGCCAGTTCTTAACCATTAGCGAGGCACGAGTTGGGGTAACGGTCCCTACGGTAGGGCCCATGAACAGGCATCTTGCGCTCTCCATCGCCGGCGCCACCGCCATTTTTGTCACTGCGGCGAGCGGCGCGGTCGCTGCCAATGTTGGGATTCTTTCCGTTGGGGCGTCAAAGCCCGTCGGTCAACTGAGCGCTGCCAACGTCAGCAAACTCACTGTTGCGGCGTCGACGAACGCGACTGCTGCTGGATCGACTTCTGAGGCTTCGCCACCCCAAATTGTTCCTGATCCAATTGCGGGGGGTTCGACCGATGTCGTAGGAACGCAACGTCCGCTGCCTTCATCCTCGGGTTCGGTCGGGTCTTCGAGTGGGTCTTCAAGTTCTGGTTCGGTTGGTGTTAGTGGTGAAACTGCGAACGCAGGGAGTGGAGCAGCTCAGGGTCCTTCGGCTGCGACTCCGCCAACCTCGATCGTTCGCTCACAGGGCCCGTCAACACCAGGTGTCGTGGTGACAACTCCGCCCACGGTGGTGAAGACGCCCACGCCTCCGACAACGTCTCGATCACGCCAACGCGAGCGCGAGGAGCACGAGGAGGAAGACGATGACTGATCACGTTTCTGGGCAAACGACCGATGCCGATGGCGCAATGACTCCTCATTCAGCAACGAGTCGCGCAAAGCGCAAAGGTACGACGGCTCCAGCGTCTCGAGCACTCACTGCCGGTCTGAGTTTGGCGGCGAGCGCTGCAATCGTTGCTGCGCTCGCTCTGAGTAGTCAGCAAACTGGGGGAGCGAACCCCGCTACGGTTGAATTAAACGTGTCCGGCGCTTCGGGCGTTACAGGTATCGAGGCATCGTCAACGGTAGGAGTAGTAACTGACCCGGCTGCAGTTCCGGCCGCTGGTGCAGGACCAGCAACCACGTCTCCTCGCGCGTCAAGCGCTCCGGTCGGATCCTCTCCACCTTCATCAAACTCGTCAAAAGCCGCAGCAGCGGCAGTTGCTCCGACGGCGTCGGGCTCAAGTTCAAGTTCAAGTTCAAGTTCGCAAGCAGCACCGAGTCCGGCGACGTCGGCTCCGGCCTCTCCGTCGGCACCGGTGACCTCACCGCCTGCGACATCGGCCCCGGTGGTCACGGTTGCTCCGGCCCCGGCCCCGGTCACCACTGTGGCCCCGCCTCGTACCCGCGCTTCCTGATCAACCAGCATGGGCGCGATGGCGGAGAGTTCACGCGCGTTTCGGGCGATGGGCAGTGACTGTGTTGTTCGTGTCGTTGTCGATGATGATCGAGCGGAACCAATCCTTGATCGGGTTGAAACTCGAATGCATGATCTTGAACAACGTTGGTCTCGGTTTATTGACAGCAGTGAACTTTCTCAATTGAATCGTCACGCTGGTGATCCGGTATTTGTAAGTCCAGAAATGTTCGCAGTGGTTGCACTTGCTTTCGATGCATGGAAAGCGACCGACGGACTTTTTGACCCAACGCTTCTCGACATTCTGCGTGAATTCGGATACGACGACACGTTTTTTGGTCTCGCTGATCGCGCCCCTTTTCAGGTCAACCAATTGACAGTGCCCACTGGTGGACTCGACAGTGTTGTCCTTGACGTTCGTTCTTCACTTATCCATGCACCGTTAGGGCTGCACTTCGATCTCGGCGGAATCGGGAAAGGGCATGCCGCTGATCTCCTTTTTGCTCAGGTGATGGAGGATGGCGTGAGCGGAGCGTGTCTCGATTTTGGCGGCGATATTCGGGTCGGCGGCGAAACGGTAGAAGGCGGGGGTTGGGTCATCGTGATCGACGATCCGTTTGAACCTGGTGTGGACCTGGCTGTTCTTGGTCTTGAGACAGGTTCGGTTACAACAAGTTCGCGCTTGCGGCGCAAATGGTCGACAACGACCGGCGAAGTCCATCACCTCATCGATCCGAAAACTGCCCGGCCATCAGAAAGTGGACTCGCGTCCGTCACTGTGATTGCCGCTCAGACGGCGTGGGGCGAAGCGCATGCCAAAGCCGCACTCATTGCCGGCGCGACTGCAGGTCGAGCACTGTTAGAGCGTTCTGGATTGTCGGGGCTCCTGATTGCCGACGATGGGCAACTCATCACAGCCGGTCAATTCAATGACTTTGTTGTCGATGGGCCTACGGTGGCTTCATGAATCGTCGGCGGCGTTGACATGACCGAAATGGTCTTCGGCGCCACCAAGGTGTGGTGGTACGTCTCGCGCTCAACCGGCATCGTCGCGTGGGCGCTGCTTGCGCTCGCAGTGCTCTGGGGCCTCGCACTTTCGACTCGAGCACTTGGTCGTAAAACGCCTGGACCATGGCTGCTTGATGTTCACCGCTTCTTTGGCGGACTCGCAGTGATTTTCACCATCATTCATTTCGTTACGTTGTCGTTTGATCCGTATATGTCAACGACGTACGGCTACGAGATCACGCAGGCGTTTGTTCCATTCGCATCGAAATGGAAGCCCGGGCCGATGGCATGGGGGATCGTCGCGTTCTATCTGCTGCTCGCGGTTGAACTGACATCACTTCTCAAAAAGCGTCTGCCGCAGAAGTTTTGGCGAGGTGTGCATTTGGCGAGCTACGCGCTTTATGCGATGGCTACGGTCCACCTCCTCACCGCAGGAACTGAAAAGCAGAATCCACTGATGCGGTGGAGCGTGTTGGTGACAGTTGGGGCTGTGGTGTTTTTTACTGTTTATCGAATCATTGGTCCTGGTCGTACTGAAAGTGTGAAGCAATCAGGGCCGAAGAAGAGTTCGCCTACAAACTGATCACGCGTCAGGAATCTTGACGACAAACGACGCGATGTCGTTGTTGAGCCCACTCCTAATGAGTTCCAACGATGCTCCTCGACAATTCGCACGCGTGAGGGCGAATGCATTGGGATCAAGTCGTTCAGCGAGTTCGGCAGCAAATGCAAGAGCGGCGGGGACTACTGCATCGTCATCAATGATCTGATCGAGATAGCCAGCGTTAACTGCTCCGGTGGGGTCGTAGACCGTGGCGTGGTTCACTGCGGAAGTGAATGCGGCGTTTGAGAGCGATGTTCTGGCTAACTCGACGGCGAACTTTGGAACCGGCATACCGATCGCAACCTCGTTGAGTCCGATTTTGTAGTTGCCATCTGCCCCGATGCGGGTATCGGCGGCCATTAACAAGATTGCTCCCATGGCGAGAGCGTGGCCGGTTGAAGCGACCACTACGGGCATGGGGAATTCGTGAATCTCGATTGCGATATCGGCGCCGGCTTTGAGCAAATTCCGGGCGGCCTCAGGGCTCGAGGTCATCACCGAAAGATCGAAACCAGCAGAGAAGCGACCGGGGCGGCCAGCGAGAACCACTGCGCCAGCTTCGCGTCGTGCTCGTTCAAGCGCTTCGTGGATTCCGCTCGCGATGTCGTGGCTTATGGCGTTGGCCTTGCCGTCATCGATGGTGATGAGGGCGACGCGGTCGTTGAGTTCGTACGTCACTGAGGTGTCGGTCATGGCGAGAACGCTACCCGTGCTGGTGGACCGGTAGCGTCAGTCGCATGCGGACCTTTGAAGTGACCGGTGCAAACGGAATCACCCTTGTTGCTGATGAACGAGGTCTGAGCGATGCACCGCCGGTACTTCTCCTTCATGGTGGAGGGCAGACGCGACATTCGTGGGCAGGCACGTCACAAACGCTTGCCGACCAAGGCTGGCGGTCAGTGACCTTGGATTTTCGCGGTCACGGAGACTCGGAATGGGCCGAAGGCGGAGACTACCGATTGGTGAGCTTTGCCAGTGATGTTGACGCGGTTGTTTCCACCTTCGATCAACCTCCGTTCATCATCGGAGCATCGCTTGGCGGCTTCACGTCGATGTTGCTTGCCGGAGAGCTTCATCCCGGTGTCACGCGTGGCGTGGTGCTCGTTGACATCATCCCGGAAATGGAATCAGCCGGTTCTCATCGTGTCGCCGAGTTCATGTCGGCAAAGGCGAAAGAGGGATTTTCCTCGTTGGACGAAGTCGCCGATGCGATAGCGGCATACAACCCCCATCGCCCGAGACCTTCCAATCTCGACGGGCTACGTAAGAACGTTCGAGAGCGTGATGGTCGTTGGTATTGGCATTGGGATCCAGCATTTGCTGGAGGTGGCGAGGGCACCGCTGATATGGGTCCGTCAGAGGTCACCGACATTGATCGTCTGCATGCCGCGATTGCCAAGATCATCGACGATGGCATTCCGGTGATGTTGGTGCGTGGTCGCGTGAGCGATCTTGTCAGCGCCGAAGGAGCACAACGGTTTTGCGAACGTTTCCCGTCAGTCGAGTTCGTTGATGTTTCCGGAGCCGGGCACATGGTGGCTGGCGATCGCAACGACGCGTTCACCGATGCTGTCGTCGGGTTTCTCAATCGCCACAGCGACGTGTGATTACGAAGGTTCGGTGACGAAGTCGATCAGTTGTTCGACGGCACCAACGAGTGGTGGTTGCAGATCGGAATAACTCGAAACGGAGTTGAGGATCTTTTTCCAAAAGAGACGGGGATCTTCGACACCTAACGCTGCGCAGATCCCTTCTTTCCACGGTTGACCTTTGGGGATGTCGGGCCAGGCCGCTATTCCCACGACGGAGGGTTTCACTGCAGCCCAGATATCGACATAGGGATGGCCAGTCACCAACACGTCTGGGTGATCAATGCCAGCAGCGATGCGGGTTTCCTTGGAATTATCGACGAGATGATCGAGAAGAACACCAAGTCGTCGGCCGCTTCTGGGGCCGAACGAGCGCACGATCTCTTGAAGATTGTCAGCGCCGTCAAGGAGTTCAACGACAACGCCCTCGACTCGTAAGTCATCGCCCCACACCTTTTCGACGAGTTCAGCATCATGCACACCTTCAACAAGAAGCCGGCTCGCTCTTGCCATGCGTGCTGGTGCAGATGGAACTGCGACAGATCCTGACGCGGTACGCGTTGCTTCCGCCGTTGATGACGCCTTTGGGCGGACCAGTGTGACCTGGCGTCCCTTTACGTCGAACGCGCCATCGCGCAGTCGCACTTTGTGATCGCGTCCCTGTCGATCGCGGAGGGTGATGAATGCTGAATCGCATTCAACGACAACTCCCCACAGATGAGTACCGCGAACTTCAACTTCGAGTCCCGGCGTTGCAGTGATTGTTGGTGGCTTCTGTCGTGACCGTGGCGCACCGCCATCGAGGTCAAGCGGCTCCGAGAGGATGCCTTTTCGATAAGGCGTTTCAGCCACTGGCTATTCGCCGCCGACGAGTTCGCGAATCTTTGCTGCTGTTGCAGGACCGTCGTAGGCCAGTTCGCCATCGCGCAGACCGACGCAGCGGTTGGCGCTGGGAACCAAATCAAGTTGGTGGGTTGAACAGATGATCGAAGCACCTTGGGCGACCACGTCGGCCATGATCTCGACGAGCGTTTCTTGACCGGGAGTGTCGAGCCCAACGAATGGCTCGTCGACGAGCATCACCGTGAATGGTCGAATGAGCCCGAGGATGAGACCAGTCTTTTGCTTGAGGCCGCGACTGAATCGCGATGGAAGGTCGTCAATGCGATCGCCGAGACCGAACATGTCGACAAGGTCGTCGGCATAGTCCTGCCAATCGACGGTCTTGTGTAAGCGCGCGATGTATTCGATGTGCTCGCTGAGACTGAGGTCGTCGTAAAGAACGGGATTGTCAGGAAGATACGAAAGCGCGGCGCGTGCCGGCACTGTTCCGGCAGGGCTACCTGCAATAAACGCCCAACCGTTCGAAGGTTCGAGCATTCCTGCAGCAAGGCCGAGGAACGTTGACTTACCTGCGCCGTTAGGTCCGACGAGCATGACGAGCTCGCCCTTGTTGATCACAAGATCAAGTTCGCTCATGAGCCCCATGCCATCGCCGTAGTCCTTCGACAAGTCGAGGGTCTGCAGCGCCGCATCGGGCTTGAGACGCGGCTCGGTGGCGGTTGTGGGTGGTTGTTTGGGTAATGCGAATGGTGAGGTCACAGGTGCTTTGGCTTCCGTGTGCGCAGATAAAGGATGGCACCGCCGACGGCGAACAGTGAGTACACCGTTGCATTGCCGACTTTGGTGGTGTTGATGGCGTTG
>JAPLAE010000131.1 GCA_026393455.1 Actinomycetota bacterium | reverse complement strand
TGAAAAGACTGAGCAATTGCGTGACCGTTGGGTGGCAGACCGCATGGTTGAGGCCGGTCGCGCCCGTGCCGCATCGTTGGGTTGGCCCGACGCATATGCCTACACAAAGGCACTCGGCGAACGAGCGCTTGTCGAAACTCGTGGCAACGTTCCCGTCAGCATCGTGCGTCCGTCGATTATCGAATCTGCTCTTGCCGAACCAGTTCCGGGCTGGATCCGCGGCTTCCGCATGGCCGAGCCGATCATCATCAGTTATGCACGCGGTCTTCTGAAGGAATTCCCTGGCGTTCCCGAGGGTGTCGTCGACGTCATTCCCGTCGATCTTGTTTCCGCCGCGATCATTGCCGTCGCCGCGAAGGGCCCCGAGCCGGAACCCGAAGTCATCCAGGTTGCATCGGGTTCTCAAAATCCACTTCATTACCGCCGCCTGGTGAACCTCGTGAGCGCGTGGTTTGAACAGCGTCCGCTTTATGACACCAAAGGTCAGCCGATCATCGTTCCGACCTGGACGTTCCCCGGTCGCGGTCGTGTGAAGACCCAACTCGAGCGAGCCACCAAGACCTTGACCCGTGCCGAAAGTGTCCTGAACGCGCTTCCCTTGCGCGGCAAACAAGCCGAGTGGGGCGCTTCGGTTGAAGAAAAGCGCGAAGAGGCCGAGCGAGCGCTTGGGTACGTCGAGATCTACGGCGCATACGCCGAATGCGAAGCCATTTACGGACTCGATCGGCTCCTTGCGTTGTGGGACAACCAAACCGCTGACGACCAGCGCGACTTCTGCTTCGATCCCCGAGTCATCGAGTGGGACTCGTTCGTCAACGAGATCCATTTGCCGTCAGTCGTTAAGGCCGCTCGAGTTCGCACAACTCCTGGCGGAAAGACCGGCCTCACACGCACCGACCGACTTCGCGGACAGATTCTTGCTCCCGAGCGTCAGCTTGCGGCCTTCGATCTCGAGAACACGCTCATCGCGTCGAATGTCGTTGCGAGTTATGCGTATCTCGCAACACGACGCATACCGAAAGACCAGCGTCTGCGCTTCATTGCGAAGATGATCGCTGAAGGGCCCACGCTGCTTTCACTAGACCGCAAAGACCGCACTGACTTTCTCCGTTTCTTTTATCGGCGTTACGACGGAGCACCGTTGCAACAGATTGACGAAGACTCAGCCGAAATGTTCAGCCGACTGATTCTGTCGAAGTCATTCCCCGAAGCAATCCGTCGAGTCCGCGAACACAAAGCGGCCGGCCATCGCACGGTGCTCATCACCGGCGCTCTTGATTTCGTCGTGAAACCACTCGCTCCACTCTTCGACGACATCATCGCTGCAGAGATGAACGTGACGAATGGTCGATACGACGGCGAACTCCGCAATGTTCCGCCCACTGGCGAAACTCGTGCACAGGTCTTGCGCGACTACGCCGAGTCTCACGGTCTCAGCCTCAGCGAAACCGTCGCCTATGCCGATTCCAGTTCTGACCTTCCGATGCTCGAAGCGGTTGGCTTTCCTGTCGCCGTGAATCCAGAAACCCGCCTCGCCACCCTCGCCCGCAAACGCGGCTGGTTGGTCGAGAACTTCTCGAAGGCTCCCGGTTCGCCGCGTCGCCTTATTCCCATCGGTCCGCGTCGCGGCGCGCATGGCGGCCTCGCCAATCCGCTGGTTCCAGGAGGCACGGCATGAAAGCCCTGCGCTTCGAGCGAAACATTCCGCGGTTTGCGGCAGCGAACATCGCCGGCCGTCTGAGTTCCGGCGGCGGCGCCAAAGTTGGACCGCTTCGACTCCGAAATGTCGACACTCCAAGACTGCCCGGCCCCGGTTGGGTCGAGATCCTTCCGCGCCTCACCGGTATTTGCGGCTCTGACCTCGCAACCATCGACGGAAATAGTTCGCGTTATTTCGAACCAATCGTTTCATTCCCCTTCATCCCCGGCCACGAAATCGTTGCCGATCTTTCTGAAGCGTTTGAAGGCGTGCCCGCCGGACGCGTGGTCGTTGAACCCGTTCTTGGTTGTGTCACGCGCGGCATCGACCCGGTTTGTGTTGCGTGCGCGCGCGGCGACCTTGGCAATTGCGAACGAATCACCTTTGGCAACATCAGTCCCGGCCTGCAAAGTGGCTTCTGCTGTGACACCGGCGGTGGTTGGTCGACCAGCATGATCGCCCACGTCAGCCAGTTGCATGCCGTACCCGCCGACTGGACCGACGAAGCCGCCGTCATGGTGGAACCAACCGCGTGCGCCGTGCACGGAGCGCTCGCCGCCGACGTTGCCGAAGGCGACACCGTGGTTGTGCTTGGTTCTGGCGCCCTTGGACTTCTCACGATTGCGGCGCTGCGCCGTTACGGTCGCAAGTGCACGATTATCGCGGTTGCTAAACATCCGCATCAGCAAGAACTCGCTCGTGAATTCGGAGCCGATCAGGTCATTTCTTCTGGTCACATTGCCCGGCCCATTCGTCGCATCACCGGCTCACTCGCTATCGGCGATGGCGACATTGTTCGCCTCACCGGCGGTGCCGATCACGTCATTGACTGTGTCGGCAGCGAAAGCAGCATCGCCGAAGCACTCACCGTTGTTCGCCCGAAGGGCCGCATCACCATGGTGGGAATGCCTGGGCATGTTCATGTTGATCTCACCGGTTTGTGGCAGCGAGAGATCACCATGAGCGGGGCCTACGCCTACGGAACCGAAACGCTTCCGAATGGCGAACGTCGTCGCACGTTTGATCTCGCCTTTGAACTTGTTGCTGCCGCCGACCTTGGTCGACTCGTGAGCGCCACGTACTCCCTTGACCGCTTCGAAGACGCCATCACCCACGCCGCCAACGCCGGCGGCCGCGGTGCAGTTCGTATCGCCTTTGACCTTCGCAATGAAAAGGAACGAAATCGTGCCTAGACCAGGATTCGTCCTCGACGTCGATCGTTCGACGCCACCAATACTTTTCCACCATGGAGAGGGTTTCCGTCTCGAGAAGCTTCCCCCGGGACGCAGCCGCGTCATCTATCCGGCCGAGCCCATCGAGCCGCTCAAGAACCCCGATGGCGCTATTCGTGACGCGCTCGTCAATCCGATCGGCGATAGTGAACCGCTAACGGCCCTACTCAAGCCGGGCATGAAGCTCACCATCGCGTTCGACGACATCTCGTTACCACTCCCCCCAATGAAGCGCCCCGACATTCGTCAGCGCGTCATCGAGGCCGTGCTTGAACTCGCAGCCGCTGCTGGCGTCGATGACGTCATGCTCATTGCTGCTCTCGCACTCCACCGACGCATGACTGAAGACGAACTTCGTCACGCAGTTGGCGATCGTGTCTATGACGCATTCGCTCCGCAAGGACTTCTTGTCAATCACGATGCAGAAGATCCCGACAACCTTCTCTTTATCGGCGAAACCGAAAAGGGCGAGGAAGTCGAAATCAATAAGCGCGCCGCCGAGAGCGATCTCATCATCTACGTCAACATCAATCTCGTCTCGATGGACGGTGGATGGAAGTCGACTGCTACCGGCCTTGCTTCGTACCGCTCACTTCGTCACCACCACAATCCGCAGACGATGCGTCATTCCAAGTCGTTTATGGATCAGCACAAGTCGGAGCTGCATTCGGCGAACTGGCGCATGGGCAAAGTGCTGCGCGATTCCGGCGTGAAGGTCTTCCAAATCGAAACCACCATGAACAACAACGTGTTCGGCACCGAAGGCCCCATGAGCGTGTTGCAAAAGCGCGAATGGGAATGGTCGCTGAAAGACCGCATCACGGTGGCGGGCATGAAGACCGCACTCGATCGCATGCCGCAACGCACGCGTCGCTCGATCTTCAACTCGTGGCAAGCACCGCACGCGATGACATCGGTGCAGGCCGGCGAGGTTGAAGCAGTGCACAAACTCACGACCGAGAATGTCTATGCCCAGCACCTCGTGCAGGTTGAAGGCCAGACCGACATTCTCACGATGGGCCTTCCCTACATCAGCCCCTACAACGTGAACTCGATTCTCAATCCGATTCTCGTTGCTTGTCTCGGCCTTGGCTACTTCTTCAATCTGTATCGCGGCCGTCCGCCGGTTCGTGAAGGTGGCGTGGTCATCATGAGCCACCCGACACCGTGGGAATTCCACCCCGTTCATCACCCGTCATACATCGACTTCTTCGATCAGGTGCTTACGCAGACACATGACCCGGTCGTGATGTCGGAACAGTTTGAAAAGTCATTCGCCGAAGACGAGTGGTATCGCCACCTGTATCGCACGAGCTACGCGTACCACGGCGTGCATCCGTTCTACATGTGGTACTGGTGCTCACACGCGCTTGAACATGTCAGCCAGGTGATCATCGTTGGTGGCGATGTGCGCGCGGTTCGTCGTCTTGGCTTCAAGCCAGCGTCGACTTTGCAGGATGCACTCGAAATGGCCAGCGATGTTGTCGGTCGCGATGCAACCATCACGCACTTACACAATCCGCCCATCCTCATGGCCGACGTTTCCTGAGGACAGTCATGCGACCGATGCCCATCACCCGCAAACAGGCGACTCGCCTCATAAAGCGCCTCCCAGTGAATCGTTCGGTATCCACCGCAACTCGCACTGGTTCTCGCGTTACTCGTATGGCGAAGGCGATCGTGAAGGCACCTTCGGTTCCTGCCGGCGTTGATCTCCTGAAAAAGGAGAAGAACGTTGGCTCCAGTTACGACACCGACTGGGCCCGTTCCTATCCAGCGCGGGTTGCCCGCGTGCTCATTCTCAATGGCATCTTGAAGCCGATCATTGACCTACTCGCAACGCCAACGATTCACGGCACCGATCGCCTGGCTGATCTCGAAGGTCCCGCGATCTTCGCGGCGAATCACCACAGTCACGCCGATACACCGCTGATGATGACGGCCATCCCTGAACCTTGGCGCAATCGCCTCTTTATTGGTGCTGCTGCTGACTATTGGTTTACCAACCGCGTCACATCGCCAATCTCTGCGCTTGTCATCGGAGCAATTCCCGTCGAGCGCACCAAGGTGTCGCGCAAAGCCATCGATCAGTCGCTTGAGTTACTCGCAGACGATTGGAGCATGTTGATCTTCCCTGAAGGCGCTCGCTCGCCCGACGGTTGGGCTCGACCTTTCACTTCTGGTGCAGCGTTTCTTTCTTCGCACAGCGGTGTTCCCGTTGTTCCGGTCTTTCTTCAAGGAACAAACAAGGTCTTACCGAAAGGTCGGAACATCCCCCGACCAGCGGCGACCACGGTCGTGTTCGGCTCTCCCTTGTATGCCAATGAAGGTGAAGATTCACGTGCCTTCGCCACACGAATTCAAGAAGCCGTTGCTGCCCTTGGCGATGAATCGGCAACTGACTGGTGGCAAGCACGCCGCAATGCTGCATCTGACACCACACCAAGCCTTGATGGCCCCGACGCCGTTTCTTGGCGCCGTTCATGGGCCCGCACTTCAAAGACCAAGGGTCAACGGCGCAGTTGGCCTCAGGTATGACGCTCGAACTGACTATCGAGCAAAAGCCAAAAGGATCCGAAAATTCGCGTCCTCGTCTTGCAACGCAGCGTCATTCACAATCACCAAACAATCTGCGTGATCTGCATCGCAATAGTTAGGGAAGCGATCATTCAACAGTTGCCGATTAGCTTCAATTGCTAACAAACGTCATGGACGCGACTCCCGGCTTCTGGTCATTAGGCAGCGCAGCAATCGCCGCTTTCTCTGATTTCACGTAGCCGTTGAAGAAATCCAATGTTGCTTTTGCCATGATTGGAAATGCGCTGGAATCGCTGAAGAGATACGAGTTGTGATCTGAGTCAATCAGCGTAAGCAGCCCCTTTGGCGAGCGAGCACTGTTAAACAACCGCACTCCCGAGTCGTAAGGGATCACTGT
>JAPLAE010000006.1 GCA_026393455.1 Actinomycetota bacterium | reverse complement strand
ACGGGCGGGTACTTGGCCATGGCTGCGACCGTGGCCTCTCGACGCGTCTACGAGGCTTTCCTCGGACCCGACCTCAGCGAAATGACGCTGTATCACGGGCACTCTTTTTCTGGCAATGCGCTCGCTGCTGCCGTGGCGCTCCGTCATCTTCAACTCTTCGAAGAACTCGAAGTTCTCGCAAATGTTCGCGACCGTGCCGCTCAATTACATGAAGGACTTTCAGAGCTAGCGATCGACAACCCTGCCATCAAAGTCGTGCGTCAACGCGGCCTCATGGTGGGCGTAGAACTCAATCCACCCGCCGACGATCTTCGTTGGGGCCGACGTGTTTGCGCTGCGTCAGTCGAACGTGGTGTCCTGCTCCGACCGCTCGGTGACGTCGTCGTGATTATGCCCATCCTCACTTCTACTGCCGATGAGATCGACCGCATTGTCGATGTCTTGGCCGCATCTATTGCTGAGGTGTGCTCGCAGTGAGCGAGAACCAACCGAGCGATTGGCCGACGTGGCTTATCGCCGAAACAGATTCGATCAAGAGCAGCGACCGGTGGAGATCTCCACGTTCTTTTGACGCGAACGGTCCCGTCGGAATCCTCGACGGTCAAACCGTTGTTTCGTTTGCCTCAAATGACTATCTCGGACTCACCTCTCATCCGGCCGTAAAAGCTGCCGCTCACGACGCCATCGACCGCTGGGGAACCGGGTCCGGAGCATCTCGGCTTGTCGTTGGTTCACGACCAATTCACCACGAACTTGAACGCAACCTCGCCCGTTGGCGCGGCACTGAATCGGCAGTTCTTTTCCCCACTGGCTTCGCAGCAAACCTCGGACTTCTCGCAACCCTCGGGTCACGCGGAGTTGTCGTGCATTCCGATGAACTCAACCATGCATCGATCATCGACGGCTGCCGCATGGCTCGTGCCAATGGCGCCAAGGTTGTCACCTATCCGCACCTCGACCTCGAAGTGCTTGCGGAAAACTTGGAATCGCATTCCGATGCTCGCCAGGTGGTCGTCACCGACTCGGTGTTCTCCATGGATGGCGACGTTGCGCCAATCACTCAACTCGCAGCACTTTGTGCTCGCTATTCGGCGTTACTTATTCTCGACGAGGCCCACGCTGTCCTCGAGCCCATTCCGCCACCACAACTGAGTGGCACCACAATCGTCCAAGTTGGCACCCTTTCGAAGACTCTGGGCGCACTCGGCGGTTTCGTTGCAGGACCAGCTGCTGTTATCGACCTTCTCGTAAATCGCGCTCGGACCTATATCTTCACGACTGCTCCGAGTCCCGCCGACTCGGCGGCTGCACTCGCTGCAATCGAAATTCTTCGATCAGACGAGGGTGCGGAGTTGCGAGACCGTCTGCGTTCATCGGTAGATCGCATTCGACTCAATCACCCGTCTCCCATCATCCCTATTGTCCTTGGTGATGAGGCTGCCGCTCTTCGCGCATCGCAACAACTCCTCGAACGCGGTCTTCTCGTCCCCGCGATTCGCCCCCCAACCGTGCCGGTCGGATCAAGCCGCCTACGCGTGGCGCTGTCGGCGGCCCATACTGATGAGCAGATCAGTGCACTGCTCGACGCTCTGAACACGTTGGAAACGGATGGTGGCCGATGACCTTCGACGGATTGCGACCACAACGCCTTGTCGTTGTTGTTGGAACTGGGACTGAAGTTGGAAAGACGTGGGTCGCGGCCCGCCTTCTCCGTGATTTGCGAGCCAACGGAGTTGATGTCGCTGCGCGCAAGCCCGTGCAATCATTCGATCCGGAAGATTCACTGACAGATGCGCATCACCTTGCTGACGCATCGGGCGAACATCCGACCGATGTTTGCCCTCGACATCGTTGGTACCCGATTGCAATAGCGCCGCCAATGGCCGCCGATGCGCTAGCCCGGCCCGAGTTCTCCGTCGAAGATCTCGCAGCGGAACTCCAGTGGCCACTGCCGGCCCCCGATGTTGCCTTTGTTGAAACTGTGGGCGGTGTCCGTTCACCAATGGCCAGCAATGGCGATGCAATTTCACTCATCGAACTCCTGCAGCCCGACATTGTGCTTCTCGTCGCTGACGCAGGGCTCGGCACCATCAACTCCATTCTCCTTAGCCTCGAAGCAATCAACAGTGGCGCCCACGTTGCGACCCCTGTTGTTGTTTTGAATCGATTCGATCCTGCCGATGATTTGCATCGTCGCAATCGCGACTGGCTCATCCAGCATCTTGACGTTGACGTTCTTTCAAGCGTCCCGGCAGTGCTGGCAAAAATCAAAGCAAACTAAGAATTTCCCCCTGATCAGGCCTGAAGTTCTGGTCGCCGCTACCGTCTGCTACAGAACATCGCAAGGACTACCGGTGAGGGGCGGGGCAATGATCAAAGAATCGAAGTCCTCCTCATCGGCCGATCCAACGTTGACCCTGACCGAAGCAGCGGATCTTCTCGGCGTGCATTACATGACGGTGTATCGCTATGTCCGCACCGGTCGTCTTCCAGCAGTGAAAACCGGAGGTGGCTGGCTCGTCAACAAATCCGCAATCGATGAATTCGCTTCGACCCCGCCGAATACCAAATCTGAGGGGAATGTCGACTGGCCGGCTCGGCTCGGTGACCGACTGTTAGCAGGGGACGAAGCCGGCGCGTGGAACGTGATCGAAGCGTCGATGACGTCGGGGCTCGAACCTTCAGAGGTGTACCTCGACGCGCTTGCTCCTGCTCTTGCCGCTATCGGAAGTGCTTGGGCAGCAGGAGAACTTTCGATCGCCGATGAACATCGTGCGACTGCAGTCACAAACCGTCTGATCGGTCGCCTCGGACCACGGTTTCATCGCCCTGGACAAACTCGCGGAACAATCGTGCTTGGGGCAGTAGCGGGCGACCAACACGCTGTTCCGACGGCGATCGCTTCGGACTTACTTCGTGGCAATGGCTTCACCGTCTTCGATCTTGGCGCCAATTCGCCCGTTGAATCGTTCCTCGACGCCGCGAGTAGCGCCGACCGATTGATCGCAGTTGGAATCACTTCAAGTGCTGCCGACACCGACGATCAGATCATTGCCACTGTCGCCGCCATCAAGGAAGAACTTCGCTGCCCGGTTGTCATTGGTGGCCACGGGATCGGTGCCAAAGCACGCAATGCCCATCCCGACGCAATCACAGCATCGGCCACCGAAATGCTTTTTGCGTTTAACCAAATTGCAGAATCAGCAATCGCCGCTCGGGCAAAAACTGCCTAAACGGTCAGACGGGCACCGGCGTTAGCGCTGGCTTGCCAGCGAGCACGGCACTCACGTTCTCGCAACACAGTCGTACCATGTCGCCGCGAGCCAATGTCGATGCAGATCCGAGATGCGGCGCCAGCACAACATTGTCAAGGCTTAACAAGCCTTCAGTGATTTTCGGTTCAAACTCATAGACATCGAGACCGGCAGCAGCGAGACGCCCCTGTTGAAGCGCTTCAACTAATTCGACTTCATCGATCAATGCCCCGCGAGCGGTGTTTACCAGTACCGCAGTGGGTTTCATCAACTGAAACGTTTGTTGATTAAACAGGTGTCGACTGTGCTCATTCAGTGGCGCATGTAGCGAAAGAAAGTCCGAGCGGCGCAGCAACTCTTCAAAAGACACAAATTCAGCGCCAAGCGACGACTCGATTTCAGGAGCAACACGATTGCGATTGAAGTAAACGATCTCCATTCCGAAACCCTTCCCCCGCCTCGCAACTGCTTGACCGATTGCCCCCATTCCCACAATGCCCAGCGTTCGCCCCTGAAGCGGTTCTCCGAGTAGTTGCATCGGACCCCAACCGGTCCACTCCCCCGCACGAACCATTCGCTCGCCCGCTCCAAGGTTGCGGGCAGCGGCAAGAAGTAATGCCCAAGCAAGGTCGGCAGTCGCCTCGGTAAGTACTCCAGGAGTGTTCGTGACCACGATGCCGCGTTCTCGGGCAGCGCCGACGTCGATGTTGTCGTACCCAACCGCATAATTCGCTACCACTTTCAGCATTGGCGCTGAATCAAGTAGTTCTCGATCGATGCGATCGCTCAACATGCAGACAAGTGCATCGGCTTCGCGTACCCCTGCGAGTAACTCCTCTCGACTGAGAGGACGATCTTCAGGATTTGATCGAACCTCAAATCCAGAATCACTCAGGAGACCAATGCCTGGCGCGGGTAGTGGGCGCGTAACGAAGACGTGAGAAGCCATACGACACCGTGCCACAACTGACTCAGTGGATGGTGCTTCCTGTTTCTGCCGGAATGAACGTCACCGGGGCTTCGAACGCTGCTCGGCGGGCCACCCTTCTCAGCGCGCCAAGTACCGGCCGACCGGCGATGACAAGAAAGAGCGCCGTAAACACTGCACGAGGAATATCAAACCCGAAGGAGGTGGTGATGTGGAAGCCCCAAAAGCGGCGAAGGTTCTCGGCCACCGAATCACCAGCGACATAGGAAACGGTCGTATCGCCTGAACTCACAAATGGCCAGAACCAAAGGTTCATGACTAACCCGTAGGCGAGAGCCGCTACTGCTCCATAGGTGGCAAGAAGGGCAATTTCGATTCGCCCACGCGCTGGGGGAAGACAGCCGGCGAAGAATCCAATCCATGCCGCACCAAACATCTGAAATGGGAGCCACGGACCAACGCCACCGGTAATGAGTGCACTGACAAAAAGTGTCAGTGCACCAAGAACAAAGCCAAAGCCCCGACCAAATACTCGGCCTGCCGGGACAAGGAGGAAGAATACCGGCTCAAACCCTGCCACTCCACCACTTGGGAGTCGCAACACTGCCCCGCTCGCGGCCAGCACACCAAGTAGTGCCACCGATTTTGCGTCAAGAGAGCCATCGGCCAACTCGGCAAGGATCACGCCGATCAAAAGTGGTATCAGGATCACAAAAATCCATGGGGCATCGGCACTGTGCGAAGCATCAAGCGCAGAATTCGCGGAGGCGAAGAGGGGCCAAGCAAAAGCGACAAGACCCAACGCAAACGCGGCAATGAGCAAGACCCACGATGTCGGCCCTAAATGAATCACGTCGATCCGATGCTGTCTGGACCGTTTCATGAGATGGGAAGATCGCCAACCGCCGCAAGCGCGAGCTCGACTTCGTGGACTGTCAGTAGCGGTAACGGCGCAAGAATTTTTGCTACTTGCGGGGCAAACACTGGTGAATGGATCACAACATCGCGAGCAGGACCATCGGAGACAACCTCTCCTTCGGCAAGCACGACACATCGATCGGCGACCGCGGCGACCACTTCGACGTCATGGGTCGCAATAACGACTGCATGGCCTTCAGCAGCCAATCGACCGAGAACCTCAACCAGTCGTTGCTTCGCCCCGTAATCAAGTCCTCGCGTTGGTTCGTCAAGCAGCAACAGCGGTGGCTCTGATGCCAACACTATGGAGAGCGCCAGTCCTAGACGTTGTCCCTCTGAAAGATCACGGGGATGAGCAGTTGCCTTGATATCGGGAACAATCTGATCGAGTACCGAACGTGTTGTTCCGGCAATAAGGCCGGCATCGCGATCAGACGCGCTGCATTCGGCGGCAACCGTGTCGTGATACAGCAAGACGCCACTGTCTTGAGGAACTAATCCCGCAACACGAACAACGTCATGAGCCGAAAGCCGATGAGGCTCCGCCCCCATCACTCGTACGGTTCCCGAGGCGGGTTCGCGCAGCCCAACGAGATGATTCAGCAATGTGGACTTTCCTGCGCCATTGCGACCCATCAACGCAACAACTTCACCTGCTCGGAACTGCAGTTCGATTCCGCGTAGTGCAGTGACGGGCCCGTACGACGCTTGAAGTCCGTCGGTGATCGCAACAACATCACCCGCCACACCCGGGGTCCGTCGAAACGCAGACAGCTCAACCTCGGCGAGTCGCTCTCGCAACGGACCTGCAAGTCGACGAGCATCTCGCACCGAAAGCGGCAGTGGGGACCAACCGGCTAAACGCCCGAGTTCGACTACCGGTGGCGCAACTGACGATTGACCAAAAACTTCGGCGGGTGTACCCACGATCACAGGGCGGCCATCGCCAGGAACCATCACGATTCGATCGGCATACTGAACGACTCGTTCGAGTCGATGCTCCGCGATAAGCACCGTGATTCCGAGGTCATGGACCAAACGTGTGAGCGCGGCGAGCACCTCCTCCGCTGCTGCTGGATCGAGAGCAGACGTCGGTTCATCGAGAACGAGCACTCGCGGACCAGCAGTAAGCACCGCTCCGATCGCTACTCGTTGCTGCTGTCCACCCGAAAGTGATGCCAACGGCCGGTATCGAATTTCGTGCAGACCAAGGAGATCAAGAATGTCTTCAACACGACGGCGCATGATCTCAGGCGCAACACCGAGATTTTCCATTGCATAGGCCAGTTCGTCTTCGACATAATCGGTGACGAATCCAGCGGCCGGATCTTGACCGACGACACCAACGACATCGGCAAGATCTCGAGGAGGAAGATCGGCCGTGCTCTTGCCGTCGATTACAACTGATCCAGCGAGCACGCCACCAGAAAAGCGCGGAACTAAACCGTTGACCGCTCGCAACAACGTGGACTTTCCGGAACCGGTGACGCCAACGACAAGACACAACTCGCCTTCGGGAACCTCGAAAGAGACATCCACCAACGTCGGCGCTTCGGCTTCGGGATAAGTGATCGTCACATGCTCAAACCGAATCATGCCGCGACCGCCATTGACGTTGCCGCCGTTGCGAGAGTCGGCGGCGTTGGAGCAAACCACGCCGGAAGCGCTGCTACAAGAAGCCCGACGACCGCGACTATTGGAACCGCTGGAACCTCAAGTGGATTCGTTGACGGGTTGAGCGCGTCACCCATCCTCGCCGCAACAACAAACGATGCAAAAGCAACCATGCCAGCGACCGAAACGATCCATTCTGGTTTCACCCATGGATCAGGCCGATAGCGGGTTCGGTCAGTTGAACGACCGCCGGCGGCGAGTGAACCCACAAGCGCAATCACCCCGACCGCTAGTGCCGGAACCCGGAACATCGCGGGTGCCCCCGGATCAAGCAGTCCGTAAGAGCCGATTACTAGAGCGACGAGACCAAGCAAAACCAAACCAACAGAGCGACGACGCACGGCAAGAGATGCTCCACCACGTCGGCCGTAGCCACGACTGTCCATTGAGGCCGCGAGAGCAACAGCTCGATCGAGTGCTCCTTCGAGTACCGGCAATGCTGACGCTGACCATGCTCGAAATCCACGATCGGAACGTCCGCGCAGGCGACGCGCTTCACGAACTTGGCGAGATGCGACAATCGCCTGCGGTGCAAACGTAAACGCCACTGTCACCGCTACCCCTGCTTCATAAAGCACTGTGGGAAGCGCTCGCAGCATGCGATAGGGACTGCACAACGAAGTCGCTGCACCGAAACAGGCCAGCACGGTTGCGAGTCGAAGTCCTTGGTAGAGCGCCGCCATTAACGACTCGAGCGTGACCGGTCCGCCCAGACTCACTCCAGCTGCCCACGAAGGAAGGGTGACCTCGGGGATGGAAAAGAGCGTCGTGCCAGGAACTCGAACCCCGAAAAGGATCTGGAACACAAGTCGAACCACGATCACGATGAGTCCGAGTCGCAAGAAACTTGCGAATGATCGCGACCATGGAACATCGGTTCGACGGGAAACCACAACCCATCCGGTGACAGCGATGATGAGACACAGCAACACAGGGTTCGTCGTGCGCAATGCACATGCAGCGAGTGCCACCGCCCACAACCACCATGCCCCCGGATGCAACAGTCGCGGCGCAGTCATCGCGACCGACGAGTCTGCATCCAAGCGCCGCCCGCCATCATGGCAATGAGAACAAACACCGCAGCGATCGCAAACCAACGACCCACGGTTGAACTGCTCCCACGCGATGATGCCAGTGCAACTTCAGCGACCACAACCGGCTCACGCGTTGTGGCCGCCATGGGCTCAACCTCAGGTGAACCAGAAGTTTGTTCAGGAGCGACATCGATCGTTGTTGAGGAACTCAACGAGTTGGCACCTGCTGAAGATCCTTGGCCTGATACCAACGACGATGCGTTCCCACTCGCTACTGCTGGCTGCTCGCCAACAGCGGGGAGGTTTGGAGCGAGTGCCGGAAAGAGCGATTGTGATGGCGTGATCCGCGGCGCCGGATCTTGCGCGCTACCGCTTCCCCCACGCACGTAACGCCAGCCCTCAATGTCACCATCGGAAAGTCGTCGCGTGAATGGATTGATGTTGCCGTAGGCCCAACTTCCCGATCGGCCGATGAAATATCCCCAGTAGTCATAGCCACCGGCATTGTGATCGCCGCATCCAGTGGCCGGCAGTCCATCAATTGCACACAACAAACCACTCGACCCATAACGAACAGAACCAGTTCCGAGTTCTGCACTGCGTCGCGCCAATAACTGCGAACCCGTGGTCCCCATCGGAACGACAAGGCAGGTCGCCGAAGAACCACCGCCGAAGTCAGCGGCATCAACAACAATCACCACACGAATTTCTGCGCCTGAAAGCGGGCCTGAGCACGACGAAGCCTCAGCACGCCCACTCGTCGTAACAATCAAACCCGTGAGCGCGATGAGAACCACACAACACACCGCTATCGCTAGCCACGCGCGTGACAATCGTGCACGCAGGATTGCGGAGGAGATACGGCTGATGCTCACGGTATGCGGGTACTCGGTTCTTCTTCTGGTCTGACTTCTGGTCTGCTTCAGGCGCCTACGTGTGCCGGTCTATGGGTGCGAGACCCGACCGGACCACGGGGTCTATGGGTGCGAGACCCGACCGGACCACGGACCAAGGCCGCCGACCGAACCGAGCCCCACCTCCCGTAATCCGACGACGGTCTGTGATGGAGCAATCCCCTCGAAGCAGGCAGTCCGGCTCGTGGCCGCCCGGAGAATTTCCCCAGAGGCCACCTACGGTTGCGGGTCAGCGCCGGAATCAGACCGGCTTCCCCTGTTTCGGTGGGTCAAGTTGTGGTGACACCCCACCACATGGGGTGGTCCCCGTCAATCACCGAAAGCGATACCCGCCCGACCGGCGGTTTCGCGCCCACGAGTCCTATCCTCAATTCATGACCAACGAGCCAAATCTGCCTCCGGGGCTAACTGCCATCGCTGAAGCGATCGGTTCGGCACTTGGCGATGTCCGTTTGCGGCTGGGTCGAGAACTCCGCACCCTGATCTCCGGAGACAACCCTCCGGTGCGAGATCTCACCAAACCCTTCGAAGGCGACCCTGGTCTTTTCGGACCCGACAGCGTTACGTGGCGAGTCCATTCCGATGGTTCGATGCTCATCGGCGGATTACGCGCCCTCCTCGTGCAATTGATGCACCCACTCGCGATGGCCGGTGTCGCCGAACATTCCGATTACCGACGCCATCCCCTCGACCGCCTCAGCGCAACAAGCCAATTTGTCGCTGCCACCACATTCGGCACAACTGAACAAGCGAACGCGGCATTTGAAATAGTGACGCGAGTGCACCAACGAGTGGTCGGCCTCGCCCCTGATGGTCGCGAGTACTCCGCCAACGACCCTCACCTTCTTTCATGGGTCCACCATGCAGAGGTCGATTCATTCCTTCGCTCGTATCAACGCTACGGAGCAACAACTCTGACTTCCGCTGAAGCCGATCAGTACGTCGATGAAATGGCAATCATCAATGACCGACTCGGGGGCGATGAGTCTGCGCATTCTGTCGCCGAACTCGACCAATGGATGCAAAAGATTCGTCCCGAACTCGAGGCTGGCCAGCAGGCTCGCGACGCTGCTCGTTGGCTCATGCTCGCCCCCCTTCCGCTTCCGGCCCGCACCGCGTACGGCGTGATTGCGCCCGCCGCTGTGGGCATGCTCCCGACGTGGATGCGTGAAGACCTCAAACTGCCGTTGGTCCCAGCCCTTGATCCGCTGATCGTTCAACCCGCAGCACGGGCACTGATCCGCACTCTTACTTGGGCTATCGAAGGTGTCATCGAGGCCGACGCAGCCTGACGTCAACATCGTCCTCTAGATGCCGTAGCCGCCATCGATATCGAGCATCTGGCCAGTAATGAAATCGGCTCGGTCGGACGCGAGGAAACAAACGGCCTCGGCGATATCGACAGCATCACCGAACTTCCGCAACGGAATGTTGCGCATCGTCACCTCAAGCGCAGCGTCGTCAAGGTCACCCGAGGCCATGAGCCGTGCTGCCATCCCGTCAGTGAGCATTCCTGGCCCAACGCAATTCGCGCGCACACCGAAACGTCCTTCTTCAGCTGCGAGTGCCCGAACCACAGCTTCAACTGCGCCCTTTGTTCCAGATGACAAGCCATCACGAACTGGGTAGCGACGCGTCGCTGCAGTCGTTACCGCCACGATGCTGCCTCCCACTTTTCGCAACTGTTCAAGCGCAGGCTGCACAACGTTGAAGAAGGCAATCGCCTCGCCTTCGATCTGAGCTCGATAGGCCGAAGGTGCAACTCGACTCAGGTGAATCTGCGTGACGTGCGGGCCCGCTGCATGCACGAGCGTGTGGATGCCACCAAACTCTGCGACCGCAGCGTTAATCACCGATGCAGCAACCGACTCGTCAACAAGATCAGCGGGCATCGCCACAACTCGAACATCAAGGGACGAAAGGTCGGCAATGACCGCATCGGCCGCATCGCGATTTGCTCGATAGGTAAAAAGCACATCACTGCCGCGTTCGGCCAGCATGCGCACGATCGCCGCGCCGATTCCACCGCTTCCACCCGTCACCACCGCTGTTCCGCTTCGACCTACAAAATCGTCCACGTGTGCTCCCCAATCGAGACGTGCCTGATAACGGTACCTGTCTCCAACGCTCAGACGGACCGCTTCTCTGCCACAACGCGTCACCGAGCACCACTTGCGCCGAACACAGGCCATCGAATGCCTCTTGCGCAACAAGACACCATCCGCCCTCCCGACCGAAGAACGCCGTCGTAGTATCCACGTCGTGACGGGATCGCTATCAGCCACCAAAACTGCTGATGAACCGTCGACGATTGTCATTGATGACGGCCCGCAGCCGCCCGTCGATCGCCATTTGGTCTACGCCGTTGTCGCATTGCTCGCGATCATCATCGGGTGGCTCCTTTTTCGCCTCCTGACCTCTGACTGGCTACCTATCGGCGACTACCGAACGCTCCAATTACGAGTTGCTGACGTAGGTGGCTCAGAGACGCCCATAGTCGGCGTGTACTCGCGCTATCAGTGGAACCATCCCGGACCACTGTTGTTCTACGCGCTTGCACTCCCCTATCGACTCTCGGGATCTTCGCCAATCGGATTGCTCATTGGCGCACTCATCATCAACCTTGGCGTTATTGCGTCGACACTTTGGATAGCAGCGCGCGCGGGAACACGGGCCTTCGTTCTTGTCGGATTTTTCATCACGTTGCTTTGCCTTGGAATGAATCCAGCGGGTCTCGCCGATCCTTGGAATCCAACGTTTGTCATTCTTTCGGTATTCGCAGCGGCAGTCGCTTGTTGGCGAGTCATATTCGGCGACCGAGTTGCCGCCATTTCGCTCGTGCTTTTCGGATCATTTGCCATCCAGTGTCATATCGGGAGCGCGCTTCCCATAGCAATACTCGTCGGCATCGGCGCAGTGGCGCTTGTGGTTCGATCGATCCGCGGCAACGAGCTCCGACACAACCGCCGCACTGCGCTTATGGCACTTGCGGTTGCAGTGGTTTGTTGGATCCCACCAATTATCGAGCAGCTCACACATTCGCCTGGGAATCTTCGGTTGATTTCTCAATTCCTCCGCAACCCTCCCCTCGCAACAACTGGTATCGCTAGTGCGATCCGCATCACTTTTCGATTCCTTTCGATTCCCGGGAACTGGGTGCGTGGAGCAGAACCATCATTTGCCACTTCGGCAATCAACACCTCTGGTTGGGCTATTCCATGGGCCCTTCTTGCTCTTTGCGTCGCGTCTTGGTGGGCATGGCGCCAACGTTGGCGAAGTGAACTTGCCCTCTGCGGAGTAGCTGGTGCACTTGTCATCACCGGAACGATTGCAGCGTCTCGAATCGTTGGCGCACCAGCGCCCTATCTACTGCGCTGGATGTGGGCCATCGCTGCATTCACATGGCTTGCAGTCGCTGCCGTTGCACTTCGCCAGATTGCGCGTACATCCTTTGGTCGCCGTCACGCATCAAATCTTGTTGTCGTCGCCACAATTTGCGTGCTGCTCGCCACACTCGTGCGCGGAGTCAACCTCACGCCGCTTCGCCTCTCCAATAGTTGGACGAAAGCGATCGCTGCCCTCACGCCGCCTACCCTTGCCGCCATAAAGAACGCTCCAGGGCCCATCTATCTGGCCGACGGTTATGGCCTTGATGGTTCAGCAGGACTCGACCTCCTCGCTCGCGCTGAAGAAGCCGGCATTGAAGTTCGTCGCAGTCCCAGTTGGGCGTACATCTACGGTGACAAACGAACAATCGAGCGATCCGACGCCGCAACGGAGCTTCTCTTTCTCACTGGATCAACGCGACTGATATTTGCGGCCGATCCGTACTACCGAGAAATTTTCACTTATGACCCGTTGACGCCTGACCAACGAGCCGAATTCGATGCAATTGTCATCAGGCACACAGGAATCTTTGACCAGTCCTTCAACTCGCCGGCTGACGAAGCTCTTGCTCGCGAAGAAATTCTTCGTCAGTGGGTGACCACTGAATTGTCGAGCACGACACAATCAGCAGACTTCAAGCGATACATGAAGCTGCTTCTAGACGGCGAGGTCGTTTCGGTCTTCATCTCAAACGGTCCACCTCGCTGAACCAGCGTCATTTTTCGCTCCGGAGCCGACGCCGCTCTCGGAACTAGCATCATCTCGTTGTGACTGCTGCTACCACCCCCGCTTCTAAACCAGGCCAAACCACAACGCTGCGACCCCGTGCACGTCTCGCCGTTGCTGCCGGTCGCCTTGTGGCTTGGGGCTCGCGTGTCGTGCGCTTCGGGACTGGCTCAGTTATTGGCGGACGCGTGTCATTGCTCATTGACAAGAACCTCTTGTCGGAACTCACCGCATCTCGCAATGTCGTCATTGTGAGTGCAACCAATGGAAAAACGACAACGACAAAGCTTCTCTCAAGCGCACTCGCAACCAGCCGGCCAATTGTGTCCAATTGGTTAGGCGCGAATATGACTCCAGGGATCGTTGCGGCTCTTGCCGCCGCCAACGCAACTGATACAGCCGTTCTTGAAGTCGATGAACGTTGGGTCGATTCAGTGCTGCGTGCCACCCAAGCGAATACGGTTGTGCTCCTCAATCTCAGCCGCGATCAACTTGATCGAACGCAAGAAGTCCGCAAACTTGCAGAGCAGTGGCGAGTCGCTCTTGCAACAACTCCGCCGCGTACCCTCGTAGCAAATGCTGATGATCCTCTCGTGGCTTGGGCAGCGCTCGTAGCTCCGAACATCGTTTGGGTTGGCACTGGTCAAGAATGGACTGCCGACGCCGCCGGTTGCCCTGCGTGCTCAGGCCGCATTGATTTCACAGACGCGGGTTGGGCCTGCTCCCGCTGTGACCTTCAACGCCCTTTGGTCGACGTGGCGATCACCGATGGTGTCATTGCCATCGACGGCAAAACGATCACCGGAGAACTCGCGCTTCCTGGTCGCGTCAACCGTGTCAATGCTGCGTTCGCACTCGCCGCCGCGTCGGCGATGGGGGCTGATCTCGACCAAGCATTCGATGGTCTCGACGACGTTCGCGAAGTTGCGGGTCGATACCGGGTGGCCCAACTTGGTAACACGCGCATCCGGCTCCTCTTGGCCAAAAACCCCGCGGGCTGGCACGAGGCGCTCGAACTGCTTGAAGGGCCATCGACGCCTCTCGTCATCGCCATCAATGCCCGAATCGCCGATGGTCATGACCCATCGTGGCTTTGGGATGTCGCCTACGAGCGCATTGGCCAACGCTTTGTCGTCGCGATCGGCGAACGACGCCATGACCTTGCTGTTCGATTCCGTTACGGCAACATCAATCACATCGTCGCCGACGATCTTGAATCAGCCATTGAATTAGTTCGCCAATCCCCAAGCTACGACCCGACGATGCCAATCGATGTTGCTTCGAATTACACCGCTTTCCAAGACCACCTTGAGCACGTGGGCGGTGTTCTGTGACGTCACTCCCCACGACTCGGCCGACTGTCTCCGCGGTCCGGATCGTTTCGCTCTACCCCGACCTCCTCGGAACGTACGGCGACGGAGGCAACGCACTCGTGTTGTCTCGTCGCCTCGAATGGCGCGGAATCGCTGTTGAACACATCACCGTCGATGCGGGCGAGCCAGTTCCCGATTCCGCAGATTTGTACCTTGTTGGCGGTGGCGAAGATGGGCCGCAGGTTCAAGCGACTCGGGAACTTGAACAAAGCCAAGGCCTACATCGCGCCGTGGACAACGGCGCAGTCGTTCTCGCCATTTGCGCTGGGATGCAGATTCTTGGACATCGGTTCCCTGATGCCAATGGAACGAGTCGCACCGGACTAGGACTTCTTGATTGCGAAACTCTCCGCGTCGATCGACCTCGGGCCGTTGGTGAACTGCTTACGACGAGAGCGCAACTCGCAACACCCGAAGGGATCATCGAACTCGGTCCACTCACAGGATTCGAAAATCACGCTGGTCGGACAATTCCCGGCAGTCGCTCTCAAACACTTGCTTCGATTGAAGTCGGAGAAGGTAACGGCGACGGAACAGAGGGTGTCGTCACGGGAAAAGTCGTAGGCACCTACCTGCACGGTCCCGCTCTCGCTCGCAACCCGTTACTGGCCGATGCGCTTTTGGGTTGGATCGTCGGTGCTTCAGCGATTACTCCACTTGATGACGCTGACATCGAGTCATTACGCACTGAACGGATTCAAGCCGCTCGCGATCATGAGCTCGCGCCTCGACGTTCGTGGCGCGACATCCTGCGACGCTCATGACTTCCGAACTCACACGACCGCGCCGTGCGGCAGGTGCCATCGCTCAAATTGCCATGATCACGCTCACACTCGCGTTCTTGGTGCTCGGCGATGTTCTTGCGTTCAATCAAATCGCGACTCAATCCGCTACTGATGCAATCGTGCAGGTGATGGTGTTTTCAATCGGCGGCGCAGGCTTCGTTGAGTTCATTCGACAAGCGGTCTTCGGGCCAACGATAAAGGAACGTCTTTTCGCTCTCGTCCCTGGCGCAGTGAGCGTCGCAGCGCTGATCGGCTGGAAGCTGCAGTTCCCCGTTGGTTGGTCGATCATGGTCACCGCTATCGCAGCAGTGGCCCTCGCGACGGTGGTCGTGCGGAAACTCTGGAGCCCCTCGACCGAACGGGATGGCGACGCCACCCAACTTCTTGGCCTGCTCTGCCTCGCCCAAACGACCGTCTTTGTGTATGTAGCGGTGCTTGCGACCGCCGATGCCAGTTCGAATCTCTTCGGCTAATCGACGAGGCAGAGGAATCGTCCCCTCGAATCCGCACCCGAACCGGCACGGCCCCTCGTCGAAACCGTAATGTGACCGCATGACAATCAACGTTGGAGACACAATCCCCGCCATCGATCTGTTCATCATGGGCGCGGCCGGACCCGAAAAGGTCAACACCGCCGATGTACTCGGATCAGGCAAAGTCGTACTGTTCGCTGTTCCCGGAGCATTTACCCCGGGCTGCTCGAAAGTTCATCTTCCTGGTTTCGTCCAGCAAGCAAACGAACTCACCGGCAAAGGTGTCGATCGAATCGTTTGCATCTCTGTCAATGACGCGTTCGTCATGGGTGCTTGGGGCGAAGATCAGCAGGTCGGCGAATCAATCACGATGCTTGCTGATGGCAATGGCGAATTCACACAGGCCATGGGCTTAGTCATGGACGGAACCGGTTTTGGTCTTGGCGTGCGCTCAAAGCGCTATGCAGCCATTATCGAAAACGGTGTTGTCACCAATCTTGACGTCGATGAAAACGGTGGTGTCGAAGTCAGCTCTTGCTCAGCTGTAATCGGGCGACTGTAAGCCTGCTCTCTTCAAGCAACACAGCACTATTCGCGCTCGGGTCTGGGGAAACCCGGACCCGATTCGCGTTCGAGTTCAGATCGACCGAGCAGTGAGGTAACCGGTTCGAACGGCACCTTCGATATAACCAACGCTTGCAGCATCGCCTACGACGTGAACATCGAAACCATCGGCGCGAAGTTGTTCCGCAATCGATTCATCGGCGTGCACGCCACTAGCGATAACAACAGCATCAGAACGAACGGTGTGGGCCTCGTCTCCGACGTGATACGAAACACCACTCTCAGTGATTCCGTCGAGTTGCGCTCCGGTAATGAATGAAACACCATGATTGCGAGCCTCGAACAAGGCGCGAGCTCGGCGAGGATGGGCCATTTCGACACCCAATTTGTCGCCTTCTTCGAGCACGGTGACAGTTCGACCTCGCTCAGCGAGGTATTCGGCTAATTCGACTCCGACCAAACCCCCACCGACAACAACGACTCGCTTGCCGATCGGCATCCAACGCTTCGACATTGATCGAACGCGATCCATGCTCGACATGAACCCAAGCGATCGACCAATCGAAACCATCAGACGGCGATGAACCGGCAGCCGGGCGGCCGCTGCTGGGTCATCTCCCGTGAGGAGTCCTCGCAGATCATCTCCGGAGAACACATGAGGTAGGCCGGCACCAGGAATGCCCGGACGTTCTCTGCGGGCCCCTGTCGCAACGACGACAACGTCAGCGTGTAATTCCCGGAGCAATCCGGCGGTAACCGGGGTCGAGGTGCGAATGTCGACATCGAGAAGTGAGATTTCGGTGCTCAAGTAGCGAACGAGTTCAGCGTTCATCGGAGTTGTAAGCGACGAGAACCGCGCGGTACCCCCGAGGTGGGGCGATTTCTCTAGCAACGTGACGGAATGACCGCGAACCGCCGCAACGCGAGCGGCTTCCATCCCTCCGGGACCACCGCCAACAACGACAACCTTCCGGCGTTCAGGCGCCGGACGAAGTGGACCTTCGTCGTAATGCCCGAGTTCAGCGTTAACGGCGCAGATGGGTGCACCGTCCCAAAAGTTCTGTGCCACACAGACGAAACAATTGATGCATGTCCGAACACGTTCAGGTGTTCCCGATAACAACTTCGCTGGAAGATCAGGATCGGCCAATAGCTGGCGACCCATCGAAACAAAATCGCAATCGCCATTTTTCAGATGTGTTTCTGCTGCATCAGGGAAGATGCGACCGACAGCAATGACCGGAATCGAAACTGCCTTCTTAACCACTGCAGCGAGACCCAGATACTGATCGGGTTGCCATGGAAGCGGTCCATTCGTGAACCCAACGCCCATTGAATTAGGCCCAGACGCCGTTACATGTATCGCATCGGCTCCCGCGGATTCTGCGAGCACCGCGTATTCAGCGGAAAGCTCCGGGGTGATTCCGCCGTCTACGTATTCACGACCATCAAGTCGCACGATGATTCCGAATTCGGAACCGCATCGTTTGCGAATTGCAGCGACAACTTCGACAAGCAATCGCGAGCGGTTTTCGACCGAGCCGCCGTACTCATCATCACGGAGGTTGTAATGCGGCGACAGGAATGTTGAAATGAGATACCCATGCGCGGCGTGAACTTCGATGCCATCAAGCCCGGCCTTCTGCACACGCTCGGCGGCATCAGCAAATTGATCAACGACCCACGCGAGATCCTCGATAGTGGCAGCACGTTGCTGAGCTCGCTTTCCCCCCGTAAGACCCGCCATCTTCATCAACTCATCCATCGTGACGGAACTGAGATCGTTCTCGTCCGCTGGCAACGGCACCGACGGAACAAGTTGCTCACGATCCTGCATCGCGTCAACGCCGGCAGTTTTTCCGTGATGACACATCTGCACGAACATTTTCGAACCATGGCGATGTGCCGCTTCAGCTAAGCGCTTCAGCCCTGGGATGAATCGATCTTCGGAGAGTGCAGGCTGGTGAAGCGAGGTTGCGCCGATGGGCCAGGCCACTGCCGAAGTTTCAAGGATGAGGAGCCCCACTCCCCCACGAGCACGCGCCTCGTAATGCGCAACGTTGAGATCGGTGATTTCCCCGTCCTCGCAGCTGTTTTGGTCCATGGCGGGCAAGACGATGCGATTGCGAGTTTCAACCGATCCGATGCGGCCCTGCGTGAGAAGTGTGGGATGTGGCACCCAGAGATCCTATGACCCAATCCTCACACAAGTCTCGAGACGCGCCGGTGCCCCGCCGAGGCGGGGCACCGGGACTAACACCATTGCAACACCTTGGTGCTGCCAGGAATTCAGCTAACGACTTTGGCCTTCAGCTTGTCGAATTCGGCCTGATCGATGACGCCACGATCCTTGAGGTCGGCGAGACGATGAAGTTCGTCGGCCGGCGTGGTGCCTGCTGCGTTGCGGATGTAGTTCTGCATCGCTGCTTCTTGTGCCTTTGCAGCTTCGATCTCGTGTTCGTGCATCTTGCCGCCACGAACAATGAGGTAGGCAAGGACGCCAAGGAGATTGAAGGCGATGATGGCGACAACCCAAATGGCCTTATGGAGACCGCCCATGTCACGGCTGCGGAAAATGTCGATGAAGACACTGATCGCCAACCAGATCCAGATGAAAAGGCAGGTGAAATAGAGCATGGTGATGAGAACTTCACCGACGCCCCAATTCGTGCTTGCTGCAAACATTGCTTCCTCCTGGGTGTCGTAATTGACACGTCGAACCGCGCGGGACGGACTCCCGCGACCGCCAGAGACTACTGCTCGCAGATCTACAGATGATGGTCTTCGAACATTTTTTGTTCAGCTATTGAGCTACGGCGTTATCGCTGTCCGCGACACCGGCTCTGGAGTTGCTTGGCGGCGATACATGGCCCGCTGCAGCGCATCGAGCAAGACATCGCGGGTCTCTCGAGGGTCAATGAGTTCATCAAATCCGAGGTTCTCCGCCGACCGATATGAAGCCTGTAACTCCGCATCGCGCAGCATCGCCGCTTCATCAGCATCGGCGTTTGTCGCGCGACTCATGGCGTTCGCTCCCATCGCTCCCAAGGTCGCGCCCGGATAGGCGAACGTTGCCGACTGATGATCGAAGCCAACGAGTGACATCACCATCGATCCGAATCCGTAAGCCTTGCGCAACGTGAGGTGCAGCTTCGGACTTGATGCCTGAGTTTGCGCCGCGAACATTCGTGCGCCGGAGCGCAGAACTCCATCGCGTTCTGACGCGCTTCCTGGCAACATCCCTGGGTTGTCAGCGAGGAACACCAACGGAAGATGGAACGAATCGGCGACCATGATGAAATGTGCAGCCTTGTCGGCAGCGGCTGCATCAATTGAGCCGGCCATCACGGTCGGCTGATTCGCGATCACTGCAATCGATTCGCCACCGAGGCGAGCGAGCCCGCAGATCATCGACTGGCCAAAGTTGGGTTGCACTTCAAACCAGGACCCATCGTCGACGACGACGTCAAGCACTGCACGCATGTCATAGGCCCGCCGCGAATCGCTCGGAATGATCGACAGAAGTTCGTCGGTTGAGCGGAATCCTTGGTCATCGCTCTGTTCGGCGGGGAGATGCGGGGCAAAACTCCACGCGCTCGATGGGAAGAACGATAGATAGACACGCAACATATCGAGAGCGGTCTGATCGTCGGGCGCAACGTTATGAATCAGCCCGCTTGGAATCGCAACAGAGGGACCACCTAGGTCTTCCTTGGTTATGTCTTCACCAAGCGACTCGCGAACTACCGGCGGACCAGCAGTAAACACTGCCGCGTCCTGCGTCATCACGCTGAAATCAGACATCGGGACGATCAGCGCGCCATGTCCTGCTGACGGCCCCATAACAGCGCTCAACACCGGGATCTTGCCGGAACACTGCGCCTGAATAAGCAGATCTGTCGGCGCGCGCCCGCCGCCTCCACCACCACGATGACCAGCGCCTTCAAGCAACATGATGAGCGGAATACGTTCAGCTAATGCGAGTTCTGCAAGGCGATAGCGCTTCGACGAACTGCCCGGTCCGATCGAACCCGCGAGCACCGTGAAGTCCTCAGCGCCGATCATCACAGGTCGGCCATCAATGCGACCAGCACCCGCAACGATGCCATCACCCGGAACCTCGCCCACCAGCGTTCCAAGCTCGCGGAAGGTTCCTGGATCAAGGAGATAGTCGACGCGCGCACGAGCATCGAGTTGGCCTTTCGCGTGTTTCTTCGCGAGTCGTTCTTCGCCACCCATCGCCCGCGCTACGGCGCGACGTTGCGCGAGGTCATCAAGGGCCGGGCCCCACCCACCGGGGAGTTCAGATGGATTCGATTTGACGCTTTCGCTCACGGATTCTCCTGCTGCAGTTCGATCAGGGCCGGGGTGGACGCATGTCCGGCATCGCCCGAAGCGTATGGCCCCCGTCGACCGTGAGATGTTGACCGGTCACCCAGCTTGATTCGGGACCAGCGAAATACCGAATGGCATGGGCAATATCGTCAGCCTCACCACCGCGGTCGATCGCCTGTTGCTCAAGGAACCGGGACAGAAGCTCGGGGCTTTCAAACATTCGACTCGTTGAGTCGGTTCGTGTCAGACCCGGTCGGACCGAGTTCACGCGGATATTGCGCTCTCCAAGTTCGTCCGCAGCAACGTCGACGAGGGCATCGACTGCGGCCTTACCTGCGCGATACGAAGCGAGACCCCGAGTGGAAAACACCGCCGCCGTCGAAGAAACCGCGACAAAGGATCCGCCATTGGTCATCATCGGGGCGGCGTAGTGCAACAACATGTACACCGGACGCACGTTCTTATCGACCTCAGCGCTGAACGCGTCGCATTCATAGTCGAGGACGTTCATTGGCGTTCCCCCACCCGGCACAGTTACAGCGATATCGAGTCGCTCGCCTTCACTGGCCACATCAACAGCACGGGCAATATCTTCCTCGACCATCGTGTCGCATGCGACCCACGCAACCGACAATCCCTCGTCCGCGAGTAACGCGACCACCGAAGTCATGCGCTCTTCGCCTCGAGCAGCAATCGTGACTCGGCAACCATCAGCCGCAAGTAACCGCGTCGTCGCCAAGCCGATACCGCTACTACCGCCCACTACGACTGCGCGAGTCCCCGCAAGGAGTGATCCTGTCGTCATGGGTCGTTTCTAGCAGTCTCGTCATGACTGCGGCGGTGTCGCTGAAGCCCACCGACTACCGTTCCCCGGAGACCGGGGGGCCACATGACAACTGCTGTCGATCCACTTCTTGCACAAGCAAGCGAACTCACAGGAGGACTCGCTGATTTCGGTGACGATTCATTTCGCGACGGTCTCGAGATCTTCCTGGACTCCGGCGCGAACGAGGGTCAACTGACCGAGATCGGTTCGGCCGCTCTCGAAGGAATGGCACTCAGCAATTTGGTCAACCGCCTGAATGTTGTGGAGTGGCACCGCACCCACCCGGACTTGTCGACCTCGCCTGTCGAATCCCCGATCTTCCTTATTGGTTTGCCACGAACGGGCACAACAGCGCTCAGCCATCTCCTCTCCGTCGACCCAGCGAATCGTTCGTTACTCGGTTGGGAAATCAGCCAATCGGTACCGCCTCCGACCACCGCGACCTATCGCACCGACCCACGATTCATCGCTGCCATGGAAGCGCCCGACATGCTCGGAATGATTAATCCCGAGTTCAAAGCGATCCACCATGATCCGCCCGACATGCCACTTGAATGCGCAACCGTTCTTGGTCAGCACTTTTCAAGTCTTCATCTCTCCACCACGTTCAATCTGCCGTCGTATATGGACTGGATCCGAGCGAATGATCACACTCAGGCCTACGAGTGGCATCGAACTGTTCTGCAGGTCCTGCAATCGCAATGTCCCGGACAGTGGCAATTGAAGTCACCAGTGCATCTCATCGACCCGTCCGCTATCGCCGCGGTCTACCCCGATGCACGATTCGTCCTTACGCATCGAGATCCAGTGAACGTCATCGCCTCGGTTTGCAGCCTCGTGCATTCTCTTGCTGGGACATTCACCGACACTGACTGGCAGGACTACATCCGAGAAACGTGGCCCGAGGTCGTCGGCAGCCTCTTAGACAACCAAAACGCATTCCGAGATGCACAAATTGCTGCGGGTCGCGGCGATGCGTTTGTTGATGTCGCTTACAGCGATCTCGTAGGCGATCCCATAACAACAATTGCGTCGCTCTACGACCAACTCGGCGAGAATTTCTCTGCTGAAGCAGAGTCAGCGATGCGCGCTCACAGCACGGAGCACAAGAAGGATCGTTTCGGATCGCATTCCTATTCGTTAGAAGAATGGGGACTTGACCGCGATGCACTCACTGAGCGCGTGCAGCCCTACCTCACCCGTTATGCCGAATACCTGGAGTAGCTATGTCTGATATCGAACAACTTCTCGACAACAACGACACCATCGGCCTCGCCGCTCTCGTTAAAGCCGGTGACGTCAGCAGCAGCGAACTCGTAGAAGCATCAATCGCAAGAATCGAATCACGTAATCCCACTCTTAATGCGGTCGTTGCAAAGAGGTATGAAGAGGCACGCGCAGAAGCAACGAGTGTCACATCAACATCACCAATCGCTGGTGTTCCGTTCCTCGTGAAGGACCTCAACTGCGATGTGGCTGGACTTCCATCAACAAAGGGAAGCCGGTTATTCGCCGATGTCATTGCTGCGAACGACAGCGAGCTCACAAAACGTTTCAACGCTGCCGGACTTCTGATTCTTGGAAACACGAACACACCAGAGATGGGAAAAGCTCCTGTTACCGAATCGGTGTTATTCGGACCAGCCCACAACCCTTGGCGCACGTCCCATTCCACGGGCGGTTCATCGGGCGGTTCATCTGCAGCCGTCATTGGCGGCATGGTCACTGCTGGCCACGCCAACGACGGCGGTGGGTCCATTCGAATTCCTGCATCTGAGTGCGGCCTGTTTGGGCTGAAACCAAGCCGCGGTCGCACACCAACTTGGCCCGCTGCCGCAGCGTTCTCCTATCCAATGGGCATTGGCCATGCCGTCACGAGAACAGTCCGGGATAGTGCAGCGATTCTCGATGCGATTTCAGGACCACTCGCCGGCGACCCCTACCCATCCCCACCTGCGCCAGAGGCCGGATCATTCCTCGCTGCCCTCGAACAGGAAGCTCCAACCCTCCGCATCGGCTTCAGCACAATCTCGCCTAACGGAAACACGATCCATCCCGCAGCGGTCGAAGCAATCCTTCGAACCGCACGGATGCTCGAATCACTCGGACACGAAGTCACCGAAGGTTCACCAACTTGGGACTACGCGATGCCAGCGAATTCTCTCGCAATGGTCATGGGTGCTGCAGGAGCAAAAACTGTCGAGGACCGACTCGCCGAACTTGGCCGCGAGATCCGAGACGACGACATCGAACCGTTCACGCGTTTCCTCCACGACCGAATGCTCGCAATAAGTCCACTCCGTCTTGTTGAAGCACTCCAGCAAATCGAAATTGTCAGTCGTGACGTTGCTCGTTTTTACGACACCCACGATGTTTGGCTTACGTCGACACTGCCAGTGCCTGTTCCTGAACTCGGGGTGATCGACACAACCAATATTGATTCGGTGTTCGCCCACGCCGGTCGATTCTCTGAACTCACTGCAGTGTTCAACGTCACCGGCCAGCCCGCTGCATCGATCCCGGCCGGATTCGACGCCAATGGACTACCTGTTGGCGTGCAAATTGTGGGTCGTCATTGCTCGGAAGCGATGCTGCTGCAACTTGCCGCTCAGATCGAGCGCGAGTCGCCATGGCCGACAATCGCTCCGTGGCCACCTCCAAGCAAACGCTGACAAAGGAGCGGGAGCCAAATTCATCATTCCCGTGATAGAACCGGAGGCATGTCCGGGGGGAATGCTGATCTAAAAAATGTCGACGTTGTCGTTCCAAAAATTCCTGCAACGGCGTGGGCTGTGCTTGGAATCCTCAGTTTTGGTCGTGAACTCACTGGCTATGACATCAAAAATTGGTCCGACGCGATCCTCCATTTCTTCTATTGGAGTCCCGCAACAAGCCAGATCTACACCGAGCTTCGGCGTCTTGAAGAATTCGGGCTCGTGACCAGCCGGACGATTGCTCGCGATGACGTCAGAGAAAAAACCGTCTACACGATCACCGAAACGGGCGTGACTGCGCTTCAAAATTGGCAGGCAAACGCTGACGCAGAGGCCACCGTCCTCAAACACGGAGTCCTTCTGCGGGTTTGGCTCAGCCACCTAGCGGAACCCGACCGACTCCGCGAACAGATCCTCGATCACCGCTTTCGCCTCCTCGAAGATTTAGTCGCGGCGAAGGACTCGAGCACCCAAGCCGATGCCCAGCCTGACTGGGCGTATCCGGCACTTGTCGCATCGTGGGCAGTTCGTCGTATCGAAAGTGAAATCGAACTCACCGATGCAATGCTCATCGACCTTGATCGACTTGCCCAGAAGCGCTAACTTTCAACCTCAAAGGACAACCATGAGCCCCACCTCTGCAGTCATCGTTACCGGCGGCGCGTCAGGTATCGGCCGCGCATCAGCCGAAGCGGTTGCCGCACAAGGCCGAGCTGTCGCAGTGTGGGATCTCAACGCAGACGGCGCGATCGCAGCGGCGCAAGAGATCGCAAACGTTCACGGCGTCGCGACGTTCGGGCTTGGCATCGACGTCACGAAAACCGACGAGCTCACCGCCGCTGTCGATGCGAGTCGCAAGGTTGTCGGACCAATCGGCGCACTTGTCCACGCTGCCGGCACTGTTCGAAGGCAGAGCATCGGCGACCTCGACGACGAGGGCTGGGATTTCGTCCTCAATGTCAATCTGCGAGCGTTCCCCATGCTCGTCCAGGCAATGCATGCAGACCTTGTCGCTGCCGAAGGCGCAGCTGTCGTCGGCATTGCCTCCATCGAGGGTTGGGTCGGCAACGCCTCAATCCCCGCCTATTGCGCGTCAAAAGCAGGAATGCTCGGCGCCGTCCGATCGATGGCTGATCGGCTCGGTCCCGACGGCATCCGTGTCAATGCGATCTGCCCCGGCTTCATTGAAACGGCGATGCTGGGAATCACGTTGAATATGCCTGGAGTTCGCCAGCGTTTCGAAGAAAGTTCTGTCCTCAAGCGAATCGGCCAACCGTCCGAAATTGGCGAACCAGCAGCCTTCCTTCTCAGCGATAAAGCTTCATTCATCACTGGACAATCGATCATTGTCGACGGCGGCGTACTGGCTACTGCGTAGTTCGCACAAAATCACATCGGACATGCTGCGACATCGCGGCGCCACACACTCAACCCGTCGACGACTCGATCGATGTTGTAGCAGCGGTCAAGCCATTCCCCAATCGGAAACGACTGAGGTCCGTACATGGCCCAGTCCGTATCGGGACGAGCGGCATCGATGACGACCACAGGCGGATGTGCTGCGACGTCTTCGAAGAACATGTTCCAACGAGAACGGAACGGTTCCGCAGCTATTACGCGCTCACTGAGAGGGTGATCGCGACTGGCCCAATTCCCGGTGAGGTACCCGTCATGCAGGAAAATTCCCGTTGGGAGTCGACCAGAGGCGACATACACATCAGGAAGCGCTCCCCAAACCAGAATTCGTTGATTGACATCGGTCGTGCTCTGCACATACCGACCAAGCGCAGTGAAGTTCGTGAGGTCGGGACGATGAATCATGGCCAACGCCACCATCACCACAAGCAGTCCAACCGTCATCGCAGTCACTGTTTGCCAAACTCGACGTCCAGCAAAGACGAGCGCGCAGCCAGTGAGAACAGCCAGCGGTGGAACCACCTGTTGGAAGTAATGGCCAAAGAATCGCAAACCAATCGGGATCACCAGAACCGAGGCGACGAGCCACACGAGAACCGTCGGATCAGCACGAAAGCGTCGCGTAGCTGCAGCCCACGCCCCATAGAACAGCGGAAGGTGCAAGACGACAAAGGAAAGAGTGAGAGCGGCCCCAATTGCAGTCGCTCTGCCAATTGAAACTCCGCCACTGAGATAGTCGCTGTTATCGGTCCAGACCCAACGGACCATTGTTAAACCGCCGAAGAATGCAAATAGTGGAAGCGCAACTGCAGTGGCTCCACCTGCTGTCGCAAAAACTGCCAGCCTCTTGTCAGTCGTCCGTCGCACGGCTTCAAAAAGCACCACGAGTCCGACAATGATGTACGGCTGTTTGCAATTGGCGGCGAAAACAACGCATGCGCCTGCGAGCGCGAACCAAAGTGCAGGAGTTCGTTGCGACTCTCGAGCCACAACCACACAAAGAACTGCTGCTGAAGCGGGCAAGAGTCCCCACAATTCGAAGTTTGCAGCCTGTGCATCAGGGGGTAGGAAGAGAGCGGTTCCGACAACGGCCAAGACCCCGGCAAAGAGCGCGGCACGACGAGACGTCGAGAGTCGTCGCACAAGTTCAGCGACAACAACACCATTAAGAAAGATCAGCAACGCCAGAACAATCCGAACGGCGCGCATATCGACGCTCCATTCGCGAATCAGCGAATACATCACCGGGACAATCGGAGGCTTGCGGTCAATAACGTCGACATAGAGTCGACCGCCATTACGGAGTACGTCGCCGGTAACAGCCAGATACGACTCGTCGCGGTCGAACATTCCGTTATAAAGAACTCCAGGTACACGTGACACGACGGTCGCCAGGCCAAGGACACTTGCCATCCACGCGCCCCATGACATACGCGAACGAACAGACTCAAAGGCCTCGCTCCACAGACGAACGATCTTGGCCCATCTCTGCTTCGTCAGATCGACTGAGGTGGTCACTGAGCTCTCCTGCATCGACCCGAGGGTCGGGCCAAGGACCGCCTGGGACACCAAGAGGTCGCACAAGATGATGGCAGACACGTAGCCTCGGCGGGAATGAGCCTCGTATCCGTCGACCCAGGAACTCCAGACCCTGCTTCCCTTGCCGATCGCCAGGCAATCAGCGATCTCCTTCTCAGCTATTGCCGTGGCATCGATCGCTTAGACCGTGAACTCGTCGCCAGTTGCTTCCACAGCGACGCCACTGACACTCATGGATCGTTTGAGGGAACAATCGACGAATTCATTGACTGGGCCTTCGGTCTTTTATCGAAATACGACGCCACCATGCACGTGGTCGCAAATCATCTGACCACCATCCGCGGCGGCGCCGCCGTCGCTGAGACTTACGGAATCGCATACCACCGCTCTTCTGATGGCGAACCGCGCCGCAATCTCACGGTTGGCTTTCGCTATCTCGACCGCCTTGAACGACGGAACGACGGTCCTTGGCGTATCAGTCGACGAATCGCGACCACTGAATGGGTCAATGCTCCCGGTGCCGGCTCTGACTGGCCAATTCCGGCAGACTCCGCTGTAGGAAAACGTGATCGCACCGATCCGCTCTATCAGTTGCTCGAAGAACTGACTCACGACTACTAACCACGCGGCGGCGCCAGCCGATCGCACACACCAAGGGGAACCATGCGCGCAGTCCGTTGTCCAGAAGGACTACCAACCGTTGTCGATATTCCTGAACCGACAGGCGACGGAGTTCTCGTCACAGTCGCGTCAGCCGGAATTTGCGGTTCCGACCTTCATCTCCTGAGCTTTGGCCTTCCCGCCACGTTTGGACACGAGTTCGCCGGCACTCTTGCTGACGGCACTCCTGTCGCGGTTGAACCAATCGATCCCTGCCACGTATGCGATGCCTGCATCGACGGCAACACACAACTCTGCGTCCGCGGACCATCAATGGCGTTCGGCGTTGGACGCGACGGAGGCATGGCCGAGAAGGTTCTCGTTCCTATTTCGTCGATTGCCCGACTTCCTGTCGGAGTCGCAGCATCCAACGGGTGCTTGGTTGAACCACTTGCCGTCGCCGTCCATGGCGTTCGACGCGGGAACATTCGTGGTAGTGACCGAGTCGCTGTCATCGGTGGCGGAACAATCGGACAAACCGCTCTCGTCGTTGCTCAACAAACCGGCGCAAAGGTCGACCTCTCAGCGCGTCATGAACGTCAGATCGAAGCGGCCACTCGCCTTGGGGCAGGTTCGCTTGACGGAAACGGATACGACGTCGTTATCGAAGCGGCAGGAACCGCATCGGCACTCGCTGAGGCCGCCGACCGCTGCCGGCCCGGTGGCACCATTGTTTTGTTGGGTAGCTACTGGGACGGAACCGTAGAGATGCCGGGCATGGCCATCGGCATGAAAGAACTCACACTGGTTCCTGCTGTCATGTACGGCCGCAGCGGGCCTTCACGAGATGTTGACGTGGCCGCCACGATCCTTGCGCAACGACCCGAACTCTCCGACATCATCGTCACGCATCGGTTCCCACTCGACGCCGCAGCAGAAGCATTCGCCGTTGCTGCCGATCGCTCCGCTGGAGCCATCAAGGTCGTACTCGAACCCTGACGACATGGGTCGTCGTTACTTGTTCGCCTCGCGCACAACCGCCATCAGTTCAGTGATGGATGGATTCACGAGAATCTCGTCGCCAACCAACACGCTCGGAACAGTTTCACTTCCGATGCGTTGATTCAAAAGAGTGCGCGCTTCATCGTCTTCCCAGATATTGCGCAATTCAACCTTGAGCCCGTGTTGTTCGATGCCCGAAAACAACATGCGACAGAACGGGCAATGAGGCCGCCAGAGCACAACCGGAATGATCGGGTCGGCCACGGAGAACTCAGTCGAATGAAAGCGGATCGCGCAGCGAACGCTTGAGTTCGGCGAAACCTGGCGTGCGCGCAAGGGTCTGCACCGCGTCCCAGAGTTCGAGCGCAGCAGCGCCGCGAGGAATCGAGGAAATCACCGGACCGAACAACGAGGCCTCGAGATCGGTACCCGGAGCAAACGTGAGGATCGGCGTACCCACGTCACGACCTGTGCGACTAAGTGAGAGTTCGGTTTCTTCACGAAGGAGTGCATCCCACGACTCGTCATCGGCAGCAGCAGCCAACGACGCATCAAGCCCAGCGGCAGCGACAACCTCGGCAACGAGATTCTCGGGGATTGGTTCGCCGCCGAAGACCGCGACGGACACGCCGTCGTGATGCATGCGTTCACCAGCAGCCGTGTAAAGCGCAGCTACAGCGTCATTGCCACCTTCAGCACGTGCCGCAGCGGCAACGCGCAACAGGCGGCGCCCGAGCCCATGCAGCGATGGATAGGCCGGCGGAAACTTTGAGTAATCAGTGTCTTCGTTCACGATCGCTAAAGCGATGAACTTCCATTCGATCGAAACATCACGTTGTTGAGCAACTTCGACCACCCAGCGACTGGTTACCCAAGCGAATGGACAGATTGGATCGAAAAAGAATTCAAGGTCAGGTGAAGTAGCCATTCCGACACGATAGGTCGGCATTCGCCATTCCGTCAGACCAATATTTTTAGAACGCCGACTCGATGACGGACACTTCTCTACCAACCACACACGCCACGTCAAAGCGCAGCGAACCCGCAACGACATCACGGGCGTTGAGCCACAGCAATGAGAGCGTTCGCAATCTTGCTTGTTTCGACGGCGTTACCGCTGCAGCAGGTGAACCGTAAGCATCGCTCGAACGAGTCTTGACCTCACAGAACACCACCAACCGACCACGCACCAACACAAGATCTATTTCACCGTCTCGACAGCGCCAATTGCGGTCGACAACGACGTAGCCGCGCTGCTCGTACCACCGTGCGGTCAAGTTTTCGCCGTAGGACCCGAGAGCCCGACGACCGGCAGTCAACCGAGTTGAACCTTCAAGGGAGTCGCAGCTCTTCGCGTGGCAACTCTTCGATATTGACGTCTTTGAATGTGACCACTCGGACGTGAGAAACAAATCGGTTCTGCCTGTACATATCCCAAACCCACGCGTCACGAAGTTCAATCTCAACCCGAGAGCGACCGTTTTCATTCACAACGCTTTGATTGACCTCATTGGCCAAATAGAAACGCCGTTCGGTTTCAACAACGAACCGGAACATGGGACAGACATCTTTGTACTCGCGGTAAAGCTGCAATTCGACATCGGACTCGTACTCTTCGAGATCCTCAGCACTCATGAGCAACTCCCACCGAAAGAAATGCGACCAGCGTTGGTCACCGCCGACCAAAGGTCAGCACGCAGCGCGACAATCAGTCGCGCTTCTCCTTGATCTTGGCAGCCTTGCCGACGCGATCACGCAAGTAATAGAGCTTGGCTCGACGAACATCGCCTCGGCTCACAACTTCGATCTTGGCCAAGATCGGGGAATGGAGCGGGAATGTACGCTCGACACCAACACCGAAACTCACCTTGCGGACGGTGAAGGTTTCATGGATTCCACCGCCCTGACGGCGGATGACAGCGCCCTGGAAGAGCTGCACGCGCTCACGAGTTCCTTCGACCACTCGAACGTGAACTTTGAGCGTGTCGCCGGGTCCGAACTGAGGCACGTCGTCGCGGAGGCTCTGGGCGTCGATGAGGTCGATGGCGTTCATTGAAGTGTCCTGGCTGCGATGCCCACCCGAGGGTGGGTCAAGAAGTGAAATCGGGACCGGGTTCGGTTGCCCGAGGGAAGGGTCATGCTAGGCGGAGCGCTCCCCGAACGGCAAAGCGCCGAACGGCCCTTACTCAATGCCGCTGGTCGGGATCGTCCAGCAAGGCCTGTTCCTCGTCGGAAAGTCCCCCGCGGGCCTCGATCAGGTCGGGTCGAGAGGCCAGCGTCCGCTCAAGAGCCCGGGCCCGACGCCAGCGGGCGATACGGCCATGATCGCCAGAGCGCAGAACCTCAGGAACGTCCATCCCCCGAAATTCTGCCGGCTTGGTGAACTGCGGATATTCCAGCAGGCCGTCACTGAAGGACTCATCGCCCGCTGAGGCGGAATTACCCATCACCCCGGGCACAAGTCGCCCTACGGCCTCTAGGACCACCATGGATGCCACCTCGCCACCACCGAGGACGTAGTCGCCAAGTGAAAGTTCCCCGTCGCAGAGATCTGTCCGAACTCGGTCATCAACGCCTTCGTAGCGACCACACAGGAGCGAGAACCCACCGGAGTTCGCCAACTCCTGCGCCATGGCCTGATCGAGACGACGTCCACCTGGCCCGAGCAAGAACAGCGGTCGGGGTGGGTCGGCAGCTTCGACTGCGGCATAGATCGGTTCGGGACGAAGCACCATGCCCGCTCCCCCACCAAATGGCGAGTCATCCACCGTGCGATGGACATCGGTGGTGTGTTCGCGCAAATCATGAACGCGCACATCGAGCAAACCCTTTGCCGTCGCGCGGCCCAGAAGACTTTGCCCCGCAAATCCCGAGACCATGTCGGGGAAGATCGTGAAGACGTCGATACGCATGGTGACTTAGTCCTCGTCGAGAAGTTCGAAGAGACCGTCGGGAACATCAACAACAAGACGACCCTGTTCGTCGCGTCCTTCAAGAAAGCGCAACGGGACCAGTGCCCCCGTGTCGAGAACAAGCAGATCGCTCGCTGGGTTGTCCTGCACCGATTGGACGACACCGCGATCGGTGCCGTCTGGTTCTACGACGGGAGACCCGATGAGTTCATGCACCCACAATGCGTCGGGATCGTCATCTTCGAGAGCTTCAGCCGAAAGTACGAGACCAGAAATCGCTTCGGCCCCTTCTCTTCCAAACACACCTTCGAAGGCCACAATCCAACGATGTTGATGCGGACGCGATGCAGTGATCAAAAATTCACGATCGCCAGAGAACAGGCGCGTACCGGGAGCGACGCGACCCTTCTCAGTCGTAGTGAGAGCAACGACGACGTCGCCGCGCACTCCATGCGGTTTGTCGATTCGGCCGACCTCGAGGAGGTTCACCGGATCAGTCGAGGAACTCGACCTCGACATCGCCACCGTCACGGGCAGCGGCGGCACGCACGACGGTGCGGATCGACTGCGCAACACGACCGCGCTTGCCGATGACGCGACCCATGTCGCCAGGACCAACGTGCACGTTAAGTACAGACTTACGGCCGCGAGAGTCGAGTTCGATTTCGACGGCGGAAGGATCCTCGACGAGTTGCTGAACGACGTAGGTCAACACAGCCTTGGCTGTGGTGAAGTCGGGAGTTTCTTCCGACGCGTCGACGGTTTCGGCGACGTCGCTCACGACGCTGCGCCGGTGAACTGCTCCCAAGCGCCAGAGATCTTCAGAAGCTTCTCGACAACTTCAGTGGGCTGCGCGCCCTTCTGAAGCCAGGCAACGGCCTTGTCGTTGTCAATGGTGATCTCAGATGGCTCGGTACGAGGGTTGTAGTGACCCACGATTTCGATAAAACGGCCATTACGCGGCGAGCGCGCATCAGCGGCAACGACGCGGTACGTCGGCTGCTTGGTCTTTCCCATCCGCATAAGGCGGAGCTTCACCACGAGGTTTCTCTCTTCTGCTGGTCGTGCAAGAACGGAACTGCGAACGTTTTCGGCCGAACCCATCGGGACGGCTGATTGGCCTTCAATCGTGGCCCGCAATGCCGTCGCGGGCAAGTTGAGAACTCAGCCAAGGCCAAAGGGGTCACTTTCGGGGCTGCCGGGAAGGCCTGGAAGACGTAATCCGCCTCCGGGCTTCGCCCCGCCCAAATCAGCTTCAAAATCCGGCAATCGCAGAGGCGCCTTGCCCTTTGGGGCGACCCGACCACCTCCGGTGGAGCGGCCACCCGGACCCTTTGCTTTGCCTTTAGCGACTTTGCGACGTGACTTAGTAAGCCGCTTGGTTCCGGCGCCGCCCATGCGTTTCATCATCTTCGACATCTCTTTGAACTGCTTGATGAGTTCGCCCACACGAGCGGGCTCGGTGCCCGAACCAGTAGCGATTCGAACTCGACGGGACTGATCGATGAG
>JAPLAE010000148.1 GCA_026393455.1 Actinomycetota bacterium | reverse complement strand
GCAATCGATGAGCGGGGGGATATTCGTGATCGCTCAGCCGTTCTGCACGCAGCACGCGATGCCGATGCGGTGATTCACCTCGCTGCCCTTGTTGCTCCGAAAGCGCCGTGGAACGAGATGCTGGCCATCAACGTCGATGGAACTCGCAACGCACTGGCGGCGGCAACCTCGAGCGGCAGGTTTGTGCACATTTCGAGTCCGTCGGTGGCGTTCCACGATGCACCCAGTGTCGGATCGGCAGCGCTTGCCGCCGACTACGACGGAGGCGACGGTTACACGCGTTCAAAAGCGATGGCCGAATCGTTAGTGCGCAAAGAAACAACCGTTCCGACTGTCATCATTCGTCCACATTTGGTATGGGGGCCCGGCGATACGCAACTCATCGGTCGAATTGTCGACCGTGCTCGCGCTGGTCGATTGGCACTGCCCGACGGTGGGCGAGCGTTGGTGGACACGACCTATGTCGACGACGCGGCAACAGCGGTCGTCGCCGCGCTAGATCGCTGCAACGCTGGCGACGAAGCGACGCTCGAGCCCTTGGTCGTCACTGGAGGCGAACCGCGCCCGTTACGCGATCTGGTTGCTTCGATTCTTGAGGCTGCAGGAGTCACTCGCTCGCCCAGGTCGATACCTGCTCCAATTGCCGCTCGGATCGGTTCGGTTATTGATCGGGTGTGGCCCGGTTCGGAACCTCCGCTCACCCATTTCGCCGCTCGACAGTTATCGGTCGCCCACTGGTTTGACCAGCGCGAGACCAGAAGGATCCTCGGGTGGGAGCCATCGGTTGGCCTCGATGAAGGGTTCAGACGGCTGAAAGCGGCATTCGCCAGTTCCGGCGATTCTGGGCAGTCCTAAGGGAATTTGCCCTTAGAGGGTTGATTGGCCCGGGGTATTTGTTACTATCGCCATAGGAGAAATTATCTCGACCATCCTCCTGGAGCCCCCTGATGGCCAGCACCGAACTTGATCTTGACCTCGGCCGGTACAAACTCGGCTGGAGCGACGCTGAGGATTACGTCTTTAAGCCCAAGCGCGGGCTCGACGAAAACATCATCAAAGAGATGTCGTGGATGAAGGGCGAGCCCGACTGGATGCGCGATTACCGCCTCAAGTCCTACGCACAGTTCCTCAAGCGTCCGATGCCCAATTGGGGCGGAGACATGTCAGAGATTTTCTTCGACGACATTTTCTATTACATCAAACCGACCGATCATCAGGTCGATGCGTGGGATGAACTTCCCGATTCAGTGAAGGAAACCTACGAGAAGCTCGGAATCCCCGAAGCCGAACGTAAGTACCTTGCCGGCGTTACCGCGCAGTACGAATCCGAAGTTGTGTACCACAAGAACCGTGAAGATCTTGAAGAGCAGGGCGTCATCTTCACCGATATGGACACCGCACTTCGTGAGCATCCCGAAATCGTTCGTGCGTACTTCGGCACCGTTATTCCGTCGAACGACAACAAGTTTTCTGCACTCAACTCCGCAGTGTGGTCTGGTGGCTCGTTCATCTATGTCCCACCGGGCGTCTCCGTCGAAATGCCGCTTCAGGCGTACTTCCGAATCAACGCGGAAAACATGGGTCAGTTTGAACGCACGCTGATCATCGCCGACGAAGGCAGCCAGGTTCATTACATCGAAGGTTGCTCGGCGCCGGTGTACACCTCCGACTCGCTGCATTCAGCAGTCGTTGAAATCATCGTCAAGCCCAGTGCTCGCGTTACGTACACGACCATTCAGAACTGGTCGAACAACGTGTTCAACCTCGTCACCAAGCGTGCCCGCGTTGAAGCCGAAGGCCATATGGAGTGGATCGACGGAAACATTGGTTCCCGTCTCACCATGAAGTACCCAGCGGTGTGGCTCGTTGGCCCCAAGGCCTCGGGTGAGGTCCTGTCAGTCGCCTATGCCGGCCCCGGTCAGCATCAAGACACTGGTTCGAAGATGGTGCACGCTGCGCCCGAGACCACCTCGAAGATTGTTTCAAAGTCGATCTCCAAAGATGGCGGCCGCACTTCGTACCGCGGTCTGATCCGTGTTGAAGACGATGCCTACGGTTGCAAGAGCCACGTGCAATGCGATGCACTCATCCTCGACGACGAATCCATCTCCGACACATTCCCGTATATGGAAATCGGTTCGGGCGATGCAGTCATCGGCCACGAGGCAACAGTCTCGAAGGTTGCCGACGAACAGCTCTTCTATCTCATGAGCCGCGGTCTTTCTTCCGAACAGGCCATGGGCATGGTCGTCAACGGCTTCATTGAACCGATCACTCGCACACTGCCGATGGAATACGCGGTGGAGTGGAGTCGTCTGATCGAACTGCAGATGGAAGGTTCAGTCGGCTAGTTCGGCTGCCGTACGCTCACGTCATCGACGCGAACGAAGCACATCTGATTGAACGGCGCGAGCATCGCGCTGTTGCCGACGTTCTCATTTCGTCGTTGTTATTTGCTGGCTGCAATATCGCTTGGCGCTACGGCAGCGGTCCGGCAATTGGCATCGTCGGATTCCGCGTTGTCATCGGCGCGCTCGTTGCGGTGGCACTTGCGCGTCGTCAGCGTGCCGGGTCGTGGCTCGATCCACTGCGTGTCCGTTCAGGTCGAATCGCCGTCGCCAT
>JAPLAE010000146.1 GCA_026393455.1 Actinomycetota bacterium | reverse complement strand
TTCCGGATAAAGGCTTTCGTAGAGGGCAGTCAGTACAAGATCATCGGGAGTGTCTTCACTCATGAGGAGTTCTTCGATAATGACTTCGCGCTCAGCGTCGAGTTCGGCTGGTCGGAATGCTGGTTCGCTCACGACATCGGCCAGAAGTTCGACGCCAGCTCCCAGTTCGCTAACCGGCAGGCGCAAGTAATACGCCGTGTGCTCGCGACTTGTGTAGGCGTTCATCTCGCCGCCCACTGCATCGACTGCGGTGGCTATCGATCGAGCGGAACGCTCTTCGGTGCCCTTAAACAATAAGTGCTCAAGGAAATGAGACGCTCCAGCGATGTATGCTGGTTCATCGCGCGAGCCAACGGCAAACCACATGCCGACAGATACCGAACGGGCCTCAGGCATGCGTTCAGTAATGACACGCACACCCGAGGCCAGCTCGGATCGTTCGATTTCCGTGTCGTTCACCGACACGGCGGAAACGGACTCAGCGGCGACGGTTGCCGCCTCGACGTCCACCGTTGCGGTCGCCGCCACCACGGTTTTCACTGGCGGGACCAAGGTCGCCCAGTTCCGAACTGATTTCTGCATCGAATGCATCTTCGAATGAGACGTACTCGCGCTCGGCGCCACCATCGGTTGCTTCAGCTGCAGCAGCCGGAGCTGGTGTGGCCTCACGAGGAGCACTTTCGGTTGCGGCCGCTTCACCTTCGGAGGCTTCTGCCACCGGAGTGCTGGCCATCGAGAGAGACACCTTGCCATTGGGATCGACATCGTCGACGCGAACTTCAACTGCGTCACCAAGGTCGAGGACATCTTCAACCTTGTCGATGCGCTTGCCGCCACCAATCTTCGAGATGTGAAGAAGACCATCACGACCCGGGAGGATGTTGACGAACGCACCGAACTTGGTGACGTTCACAACACGGCCCTGGTACACCTGACCAACTTCAGCGGTCGGCGGATTGAGGATGAGACGGATCTGACGCTCGGCCTCGGCCACAGCTCCACCATCGGTGGAACCGATGCTGACGCGACCAACAGAACCATCGTCGTCGACACTGATGTCGGCGCCGGTCTCTTGCTGAATGGCGTTGATGACCTTGCCCTTGGGACCGATGACTTCACCGATCTTGTCCATCGGGATTTCGAAGCTGATGATCTTCGGCGCAGTTTCGCCAACTTCATCGCGAGGCTTGGCGATTGCGCCAGCCATAACTTCGAGAATGGCGAGACGTGCTTCCTTCGCCTGCTGAAGCGCCTGAGCAAGAACGTCGGCGGGAATGCCTTCGATCTTGGTATCGAGCTGCAGAGCAGTAACGAATTCGGCGGTTCCGGCAACCTTGAAGTCCATGTCGCCGAAGGCATCTTCAGCGCCGAGGATGTCGGTAAGCGTCGTGTACTTGCCATCGGCAAACACGAGGCCCATTGCGATGCCAGCAACCGGTGCACGCAGCGGAACGCCAGCGTCCATCATGGAAAGTGTTGAGCCACACACCGAACCCATCGAGGTCGATCCGTTTGAGGAAAGAACATCGGAGACGGTACGAATTGTGTAAGCAAACTCTTCTGGCGTGGGAAGCACGGGGACGAGTGCACGCTCAGCGAGCATGCCGTGTCCGATTTCGCGACGCTTCGGTCCACGCATGAAACCAGTTTCACCAGTGGAGTAAGGCGGGAAGTTGTAATGGTGCATGTAACGCTTGCGGGTGACATCGCCGAGAGCGTCGATCATTTGCTCCATACGAGGCATGCCAAGCGTGGTGACGTTGAGAACCTGGGTTTCGCCACGCTGGAAGAGACCCGAACCATGAACTGACGGAAGGACGCCGACCTCGGAAGAGAGCGGACGAATGTCCTTCGGACCACGACCATCGATGCGAGCGCCTTCATTCACGATGCGTGAACGAACAACAGCCTTGGTGACCGAGCGGAACGCAGCCTTCAGCTGCTTATCGGCACCATCGACGCCGGCAAACTGCGGAGCAAGTTCAGCAACAAGTTGATCGCGAAGCGTTGCTTCGGCTTCAAGGCGAGCGGTCTTGTCGGAAATGATCTGCGTCGCAAGGATCTGCTCACGCTTGGCCTGCATGGCGGTAAGAACTTCTGGCGTGTAGTCAGAAGTGACCGAGTAAGGCATCGGAGGCTTACTGCCAACCTTGGCAACAAGTTCGTTCTGCGCAGCGATCGACTGAAGGATGTACTGCTTCGAGGCTTCGAGGCCACGAGCGAGTTCCGCTTCATCGACCTTGGGAGCGCCGTCCTGCATCGCAGGCCACTGTGCTTCGGTGCCGCCGGCTTCGACCATGGAGATCGCAACGTCATTGCCGTTCAGCGCACGACCAGCCACAACGATTTCAAACTGGCTTTCCGCACCCTCTTCGTAGGTGGGGTGCGGGATCCACTGACCGTCAGCGGTAAACGCAAGACGAACGGCGCCGATGGGGCCATCGAATGGGATACCGGAAAGGCTGAGTGCAGCAGATGCACCGTTGATGGCGATGACGTCGTGCGGATTGACGAGATCGGCCGCAAGCACGGTGCCAACGACATGGACCTCGTTGCGGAAACCATCAGGGAAGCACGGACGCAACGGGCGGTCCATGAGACGGCAGGTGAGGATGGCCTGGTCGGAAGACTTTCCTTCACGACGGAAGAACGAACCGGGGATACGGCCCGCGGCGTACATGCGCTCTTCGATATCGACGGTGAGAGGGAAGAAGTCGGCACCTTCACGGGCGCTCTTTGCCGCAGTCGCGGTCACGAGCATGACGGTGTCGCCAACGCGGACGGTCACTGCACCGTCAGCCTGACCGGCAAGTTTGCCGGC
>JAPLAE010000049.1 GCA_026393455.1 Actinomycetota bacterium | reverse complement strand
TTTCCGGTCGGGTATCGGTTAGAGCCATGTTCTGTAAGGACCTCGTACGAGCGTGCACACTCGGGCCGGCACGGGCCGGTCTCGACCGAAGGGGGGACCCTCCGGATCAAGGGCGGGACGGTTGTTACCCTACACACGCCCAGATGCCTCATTGAAAACCATGGGCCGGATTCTTCCGGACCACGGTCGAAGCATCCGAGGCCAGGACTCAGAGACCTGACCGCACCAGTTGGTCGAGGGCCATTCCGGCAAACAGCAACGTCACCCAAGTGATGGAAAAGGTGAACAGGCGCATCGCCCGGGCCGTTGTCGAATCGCGCAGTAATTGCACCGACAAAAAGGTGAAAAACCCACCGAGTCCAACCGCGAGGACCCCATAGATCCATCCCATCCCGCCCACGGGGATGAAGGCAATCGTGAGGGCCCAGACGATGAGGGTATAGATGAGGATCCGAACGGCTGTTTCGTGACGAGAAACCACCGACGGGAGCATCGGAACATTGGCCGCGGTGTAGTCCTCTTCGTAGCGAATGGCCAGAGCCCAGAAATGGGGCGGGGTCCAGAAGAAAATGATGGCGAAGAGCAGCACCGGGGCCCATGCCAGCGAATTGGTCACTGCTGACCAGCCGATCAGCACCGGAGCAGCGCCTGCGGCGCCGCCGATCACAATGTTGCTGCTCGAGGTGCGCTTCAACCACAGCGTGTAGATGAAGACATAGAACAGGCAGGCAGCCACGGCCAGCACGGCACTGAGCAGGTTCACAAAGGCCCAGAGCCACGCGAAGGCCACAACTTCAAGGCCGATAGCGAAAATCAGGGCATTTCGAGGCTGAATGAGCCCGGTAACCAGTGGCCGGTTGCGGGTCCGTCGCATGAGGGCATCGATATCGCGGTCGACGTACATGTTGATCGCGTTGGCGCCACCGGCCGCTGCGGTTCCACCCACCACCGTGGCCACCATCAGCCACCACGATGGGAGACCCTGCTCGGCCACGATCATCGTGGGAACGGTCGTGATGAGCAGAAGCTCGATAATGCGAGGTTTTGTAAGGGCTACGTACCCGCGCAATCGCGCAGCGAGTGGTGGTTGCACGACCGATTCCATCGGGCCTGATGCTAGGGGTATGGGTCCGGAACCGGACAATCGGGACTCCCGCCGGCGACAAGGTCACGCACCAGCGAGGCAGCGAGGTGGGGGAAGGCTGACCCGACTCCCGTACCATCGACCCGTGCGATTGCCTCGACTCTCCCCTCGGGCCTATCGGCGTATCACCCTCGTGGCCCTGCTTGCGCAGGTGTTCATCACCGTCAGCGGCGCTGCCGTCCGCCTGACCGGGTCGGGACTCGGATGCTCCGATTGGCCAACGTGCGAAAGCGATCGCTACGTCGCGCCCTTCGAGTACCACGCCATGATCGAGTTCGTGAACCGCACGGTCACCGGTTTGGTTTCGGTTGCCGTCATCCTCGCGGTTCTTGGTTCCCTACTTCGCAACCCTCGACGCCGAGACCTCACATGGCTTTCGCTTGGACTTGTCGGAGGTGTGATCGCTCAGATTGTTCTCGGTGGACTGACGGTGCTGTTCAAACTTCAACCTGCATTCGTGATCGCACACTTCGTGTTGTCGATGATCTTGATTTGGAACGCGTTCGTTCTTCATGAACGTTCGAAGTACGCGCAATCTCCCGCGCTACCCGTTGTTCCCCGTAACGTCCGCATCCTCGGTCGCCTTCTTGTCGTTGCATCTGCCATCACGATCTTCACTGGAACGATTGTGACCGGCACTGGTCCACATGGTGGTGACGAAAACGCGAAGCGTCTTTCATTCGATATCACCGCTGTTGCGCGCATTCACAGCGGCACTGTGTGGCTCTTCCTTGCACTCACGATCATCACGCTTTTTGTTCTGCATCGAACAGGCGCTCCACGTGGAGTTGATCGGCGCGCGAAGTATCTCGTCGCGGCGATTCTCGTGCAAGGAGCCATTGGCTATATCCAGTACTTCAACGGAGTGCCCCCGGGCCTTGTAATCATTCATATATTGGGCAGTGTCATCGTATGGATCGCTGCACTCGCATTTGATCTCTCGCTTATCGCACGGCCCCTTGAGGCCGAGCGCACTGACGAGTTCGTCTCGACGTCATGAGATCACCAACTGCAGCTGACGTCGCTCCCGTTGAAGTTGAGGAGCCGTCGATCGATACAACACTCAAGGTTGACCAACCTTGGATCGTGTTGGTGTGGAACGATCCGATCAATCTCATGTCGTACGTTACCTATGTACTTCAGAAGGTGTTTGGCTACAGCCACGAGAAAGCCGAATCACTCATGCTCGATGTGCATGAGAAAGGCCGAGCCGTTGTTTCAAACGGTTCGAAAGAAAAAGCAGAACTCGATGTTTTCCGTCTGCACGAACATGGCCTCTGGGCCACGATGCAACAGGACTGATATGGCCTTCGGATTCAAACGCACGATTCAGAGCAAAGGCCCCGATCGATTCATCATCAATCTGCGTGACGACTTGCGCGAAGTCATCGCTGCTGTGTGCGACGACGTACTTGCCGCACTCGACGACGAAAACGCACCCGAGCGTGATCCCATGCTTCGTCGTGTCTTCCCCGTTGCCCATGCATCCGATGAATCGGTCAACGAGGCCTACCGAGATCTGGTCCATAGCGATCTCCTGCGCACCCGCCGAGAAGCCCTTGAGCGAGTCTCCGCCACCGCTCGCGACACCGAACTCGATCGAGCCACGCTCGAGACCTGGATGATCGGACTCAATACGGTTCGGCTCGTGCTCGGAACCCGGCTCGATGTCAGCGAAGACGGCTTTCCTCAGCTTGAGCCCGATGACCCGGAACTTCCGGCATGGGCCCTCTACGAATTCCTCGGAGTGTTGGTGGGCACGGTCGTCGACGCACTTGCCCGCACTGTCTGAGACAACCGTCCGACCCGTGTCGATCGCTGGCATTGGGGACCGACGGAATGGTGCTGCTATGGTCTGCAGGCCCTAGCGGCGCAAGAGCCCCCATCGTCCAGCGGCCTAGGACGCCTGCCTTTCACGCAGGTAACACGGGTTCGAATCCCGTTGGGGGTACGCAGCAGTTTCTGGTCCCGTGGTGCAGTTTGGAGTGCACGCCGGCCTGTCAAGCCGGAGGTCGCGGGTTCAAATCCCGTCGGGACCGCCAACTGTCGCACCGGTTCGCCGGGGCGTCAGGGACGGAGACTTGGTCTCCACGGTCGGGTAGCTCAGTTGGCAGAGCGGCCGCCTGAAAAGCGGTAGGTCACCGGATCGACGCCGGTCCCGACCACACGAGAAAGGCCCGGGCTCGATGCCCGGGCCTTTCACATTTCTCGAATCAGGTTGTCGCCAACCAGCGCGTTACCGAGCGAAAGCGTCCTTCAAGGCTGCTGCCACCTGGTCTTGAGCTTCCAATGCGACGTTCAGGCCGGCATCCATCGAGAAGAACCCGTGGAACATGCCTTCGTATTCCACGTGGTCTACGTCAACGCCTGCCTCGACCAGTTTCGCAGCGTAGGCATTTCCTTGGTCACGCAACGGATCGAACCCAGCCGTGACCACGACTGCAGGCGGAGCGCCCGCGAGGTCGGAAAAGATCGGCGAATAACGAGGATCGCTGAGATCTTCAACCGTGACCGTGTAGTGCTCGTGGAACCAGTCCATGGCATTGCGGGAGAGCAGATAGCCCTCGGCGTTTTCTGTCATCGATGGGCGATCACACGTGCCATCAGTGACCGGGTAGATCAATGCCTGCTGAATGATTTCGACGTGTTCGTGATCACGAGCGATGTTCGCCACAACGGCGGCAAGGTTGCCGCCTGCGCTATCGCCCGCAACCGCGAGTCGCGATGCATCGACGTTCAGTTCATCGCCGTGCGTTGCCACCCATTCGGTCGCCGCCCACGCGTCGTCTATCGCGGCAGGAAACTTTGCTTCGGGAGCGAGGCGGTAGTCGATGGCTACAACGACGCAGTCAGCCTTCGACGCGATGACACGACAGCAGTGATCGTGTGACTCGAGATCGCCAACGACCCACCCGCCACCGTGGAAGAACACCGTGACCGGCAAACCCGCATCGGTGCTCGGGCGATAGATGCGCACCGGAATCTCTCCAGCCGGGCCTGGAATAGTCCGATCAGTGATGCTTGCCAGTTCAATCGGACTCGGCATTGCGGTGAGCCCCATGCCGCTACGAAGTTCTTCAGGAGTTTTCCCCTCGAACGTAAAGCCGCTCTCGGCCATGAAATCGAGAATGATCTTTGCTTGCGGATCAAGTGCCACGGGAGTTCCCCCTTGAGAAGTTGTCGAGGTCAACTGTGGCACACGTAGCCAACCTCCGTCCCAGAAACCAACCTTCAAACAGGTCAGAGACCGAGAGCGCTGGGTACCTCGGCGTGATCATTGATCACGACATCGCCTTCGGGGCCATGTTCGGGATCGTCATCAGTCACACCCCGGTAACGCAGCGCCAACATCCCCATCGCTTTGGCCCCGGCAATATCTGTGCGGCGAAGGTCGCCAATATGCGCTGCTCGCGATGGATCGATGCCGCCTAGGCCAGCAAGTGCATGTTCAAAAATGGCGGCGTGCGGTTTGTAAACGCCGACCTCATCAGAAAACGACCAATGGTCAAACATCGCTAAGACTCCGTGGCCTTCGAGATAGTCACGCAACACCGGCGACGGAGTGAGCCCGACATCGCACACAATCCCGATGCGCAATCCCGCTTCTTTCAGAGCACTCAAGGTTGGAACGAGGTTGTCGGTGAGGTCGAGCTGCATTGTGCGCGGTGCAGACAGGTACGCATCGATGACTCGAGTACGGACTTGTTCATCGTTCGTGTGTCCGAGAACCTCGAGCACTGTTTCGGCGGCATGTTCCCCGGTGAACTGCTCGCCCAGTCCCCACGACGCGTCAAAGCGCTTCCACGCTTCGTCGAACGCGGTATTGATCTCTTCATGCTCAGCAGGAAGTCCGTGGCTAGACAGAACCTCGGCAATGGCAAGGCGGCGCTGAACCCGAGTCGCGGCAGTATCAGCTCGTACGAGCGTGTCCCAGAAATCAAAGGTAATCGCGTCGAACCGCGACACGTTGTTCAGCGCTTTCGAATGACGCCGTCGCGAATTGCGGCTTCAGCCGCAGCCGCAGCAACAAGCGGAGCAATGCGCTTATCGAACACCGACGGAATGACGTGATCGGGAGCGAGGTCCTCGGCGCTCACTGCATTCGCAATTGCATACGCAGCAGCAACTTTCATGTTTTCGGTGATCTGTGTTGCGCCGCAATCGAGCGCGCCACGGAAAATGCCCGGAAATGCAAGAACGTTATTGATCTGGTTCGGGAAATCGCTTCGGCCCGTTGCCATAACTGCGACACAACCTTCGGCTTCTTCCGGACGAATCTCGGGATCGGGGTTCGCCATGGCAAACACGATCGGATCCTTCGCCATGGTCAGGACGTCCTGACGATTAATCAGATTCGGACCACTCACACCGATGAACACATCGGAGCCCGGCATGATGTCGGCCAGTGAACCTTTGCGACCTTCAAGGTTGGTGTTTTCCGCAAACCACTGCTTGGCGACATTGAGGTTTCCGCGCCCGTTGTAGACAGCGCCTTCACGGTCGACACCAATGATGTTGCGAACGCCGGCATTCATGAGGATCTTCGAAATCGCAACACCCGCAGCACCAACGCCGGCGATGACAATAGTGAGATTTTCCATCTTTTTGTTGACGATCTTGAGAGAATTCATAAGCGCCGCGAGCGTCACAACCGCGGTGCCGTGCTGATCGTCGTGGAACACGGGAATGTCGAGAAGTTCCTTAAGGCGATCCTCAACCACAAAACACGCCGGAGCAGCAATGTCTTCGAGATTGATGCCGCCAAATGACGGAGCGATGTTCACGACCGTACGAATGATTTCTTCAGGATCTTTCGTGTTGAGGCAAATGGGGAAACCATCGACGCCAGCGAATTCCTTGAACAGCAGCGCTTTGCCTTCCATGACGGGCATTGCACCGAGCGGCCCGATGTCACCAAGACCAAGGACAGCGGTGCCGTCGCTCACGATGGCGACGGTGTTCTTACGAATGGTGAGATCGTGCGACAGCAACGGATCCTTTTCGATCGCTGTACAAATTCGCGCAACGCCTGGCGTGTATGCCATCGAGAGGTCGTCTCGATCGTTCACAGGAATACGGCTGATGACGTGCACCTTGCCGCCGGCATGCAACGCGAACGTTCGGTCTTCCCACTCAAGGAGTTCGATATCGGAAAGTGCGCGAACAGCATCAAGTACTTGCTGTTGATGCGCTTCGCTTGAGCAGTTGACGACGACGTCTTCGTCAAGCGATTCCTTCTTGGCTTCGAATCCTTCGAGCGACCAAATATTTCCGCCTACCGACCCAATGGCGGTAGCGAGATGGCCCAGTGCCCCGGGTTCATTCCCGAGACGGACGCGAAGACGGATGCTAAATGCGGCGGTAGTTGAGTCAGCCATAGGGGCGAGACGCTACCCGTCAGGCCATGGACAGCCCCAAGTCGGGTTCGGCGTGGCCGAATTGGCTCAAGCGCCTTCGTAGGGAAAGCCGAGTTCAGGAGCGGTCACAAGGGCCCGGAACTCCAGACCTTCCGCCTCGGCCATGGCCTGACAGGTACCGCCGCGATCAACAACGACCAGCACCATGACCGGTTCGGCCCCGAGTTCACGAGCGACGTGCACCGCTTCCATCGGCGAGGTGCCACGGGTGACGGTGTCGTCGGTGATGACGCACTTGTCGCCCGGTTCAAGCGGCCCCGCGAGTCGACCAGCAACTCCATGGTCTTTCGCCTCTTTGCGAATCGTGAAGGATCGGAGCGAACGACCTCGAGTCGCAGCAATGGCGGCGATGCCATAGGCAACTGGATCAGCGCCCACTGTGAGTCCACCGATCGCCGTGACATCTGCGGGAATCAGATCGAGCGCAAGATCGGCCAAAAGCAACAACCCGTCGGGACGACAGGCGGTCTGCTTTGAGTCGATGAACCACGAACTTTTCTTGCCGGACTTCAACGTGAAATCACCGGTTCGCACCGAATAGCGAAAGAGATGATCGATTAGTTGCTGTTTGGTCGTCGCGTCACTCACGACCATGAACCTACCGGCCCACGGCCAACCACGAGAGGAGTCTCGTGTGCGTCAGACAATGCGGACAGTGCCATCGCCTTCGACGATGTGTCCGATCACTGAGGCCCGATGTCCCGACGCGCGAGCTGTATCGAGTGCCTTGAACGACTCTGACTCTGGGACGACAACAATCATGCCGACACCCATGTTGAACACGCGGTCCATTTCATCGTCGGCCACAGAACCGAGACGCTGTATTTCGCCGAAGATGGGCGGGACTTCCCATGATCCGCGCGTAACTTCGGCTGCGGTTCCGCGCGGAAGTACTCGATTGAGATTGCCGGGAATTCCACCACCGGTGATGTGCGCAACACCACGAACATCAACCGCTTTTTGAAGCGCGGCGATCGCGGGCGAGAAAATCACTGAGGGAGCAAGCAGTTCGTCGGCCAGTGAGTGATGCGCCCCCTTATACGCCGGACCATCAAGCGGAAGTTGTGCCCTTTCGAGCAGAACGCGACGGGCCAACGAGAAACCATTCGACCGCAAGTTCTGCGAAGGCAGTGCGATGAGAACATCGCCGGGCGTAATCGTGGCCCCGGTGATGAGCGCGTCACGATCGGCGATTCCGACAGCAAAGCCGACGAGATCAAATTCCCCGGCTTCCATTGCGCCCGGATGTTCCGCCATTTCGCCACCAACAAGTGCGCAACCGGCCTGGCGGCACCCATCCGCCACTCCCTCGACCAATTGATCGATGTGATCGGGGTCGAGACGGCCG
>JAPLAE010000143.1 GCA_026393455.1 Actinomycetota bacterium | reverse complement strand
TTGATTTTCATCTGACTCTCCAAATCTGCCAAGGCCCGGCTGAGCCTCAGGTGCGACACAAGTGAATCATGCGCTCCGCTTGTGTGACACCTATCACCCGAGGCTATGTTTCGGAAATGGACATTGGATACACACCAGAGCAGGAAGCCCTGCGCACAGAGCTTCGTACCTATTACGACAATCTCCTTGACGAAGAGACGGTTGAGGCCCTCTCTCACAGTCACGGAATCGGCCAAGCCACCAAGGACGTCTGGAAGCAGATGTGTACCGATGGGTGGGCCGGAATTGGTTGGCCCAAGGAATACGGCGGTCAGGCTCGAGGCCCGATCGATCAGTTCGTATTCTTCGACGAGTCGATGCGTGCTGGCGCACCAGTGCCAATGCTTACGCTCAATACCGTTGGCCCGACGATCATGAACTACGGCACCGATTGGCAGAAAGAGTTCTTCCTTCCGAAGATTCTCGCCGGTGACCTTCACTTCTGCATCGGTTACTCAGAGCCAGGCGCAGGTACCGACCTTGCTGCACTCCAGACCCGCGCCGTGCGCGATGGTGATGAATACGTCATCAATGGTCAGAAGATGTGGACATCACTCGCTGGTGGTGCCGACTACTGCTGGCTTGCGGTTCGTACTGATCCCGAAGCCAAGAAGCACAAGGGCATTTCGGTCATCGTCGTTCCGATGGATACCCCTGGCATCACGATTCAGCCGCTTCGCCTCATGGGCGAGCACGACATCAACGCCACCTACTTCGACGACGTTCGTGTTCCCGCCAAGTATCTCATTGGCGAAGAGAACGGTGGTTGGGGACTCATTACCAACCAGCTCAACCACGAGCGCGTCACGTTGTGCTCAAGCGGTATGCCCGAGCGCATCCTCACCAATGTTCGGAAGTGGGCGCAAGACACCAAGCTTCCCGACGGTCGTCGTGTGATCGATCAAGAATGGGTGCAGCTCAACCTTGCAAAGGTGCACGCCAAACTTGAATACCTGCGCCTCGCCAACTGGAAGGTTGCGTGGTCAGCAAGCACCGAGAAGTTGCACCCAGCTGACGCATCAAGTGTCAAGGTGTTCGGCACCGAGTTCTATCTCGATGCCTACACGATGCTCATGGAGGTCCTCGGACCGCGTGCGTATCTCGACGCCGATGCCCCTGAGTCCATCCTTCGTAGCCAACTCGAGGCCGGCATCCGCGGCACGATCATCCTCACCTTCGGTGGTGGAACCAACGAACTGCAGCGCGATCTCATCGCTATGTTCGGTCTTGGCTTCCCTCGCTCGGCACGCTGAGCAGAAAGAACACACATATGGATTTCTCATTCTCATCAGATCAAGAAGAGCTTCGTGCTCTTACCAATCGGGTCCTTACCGACCGTTGCACGATGGAGCATCTCAAGGAGATCGAAGATGCCGGTGGTATCGATCTCGTGCTTTGGCGTGAACTCGCCGACCTCGGCATCGTCGGAATCGGCATGCCCGAAGCCGACGGCGGCGCTGGTCTTGGTTTCGCCGAGGTAGCCATAGTCCTCGAAGAGGTCGGGCGCACCGTTGCTCAAATTCCGGCGATGGCCGTTATGGGTATGGCTGCTCCGTTCCTTGCTGAGTACGCACCGAAGCAACTCGCTGGACTCGCTTCGGGCGAGCGCATCGTGACCGTCGCGATTCACGACCTTGTTGGCGATATTCACACCCCGTATCTTGAAGCCAAGGGCGGCGTGCTCGAAGGAGTGAAGACCAACGTTCCGTTCGGAACTGTTGCCGATGGTTTCATCGTGACGGCTGCCGACGGCATCTATTACATCGATGCAAAAGCCAAGGGCGTAACGGTCGAACGTCAGGCCGCGACCGACGGAATCCCCGATGCCAAGGTCACGTTCAGTGGCGCTGCTGCTGAGAAGATCGCGGGGCTTGATGCTCTCGATCGCCTCATCGAATATGGGCAGACCTCACAGGCACTCATCATGGCGGGCGTCACCGCTCAGGCCGTCGAAATCATGTCGGCCTACGTGAAAGAACGTGTGCAGTTCGATCGTCAGATCGCAACCTTCCAGGCTGTCGCTCAGCGTGCAGCCGAATGTCGCATCGACGCTGACGCCATCAAGCTCACTGCGTGGGGCGCAACGATGCGTTTGAACGACGGCCTTCCGGCCGGAGAGAACGCTGCATCGGCGAAGTACTGGGCAGCGGAAGGCGGCGCTCGCGTCGTTCGTGCCTGTGTGCATCTTCACGGTGGTGTTGGTGTCGATCGCGACTACCCATTGCATCGCTACTACTTGTGGGCCAAGAAGCAGGAACTGTTCCTTGGTGGAACCACTCAGAGTCTGTTGCACCTCGGCAAGTTGCTTGCTGACACGCCTGTCTGAGTGACTCTAAGAACGAAATGAAGAAGGCCCGGGCAACTGCCCGGGCCTTCTTCGCGAAACGATGCGGTTTACTTCGGCGGGGCGGGTGG
>JAPLAE010000017.1 GCA_026393455.1 Actinomycetota bacterium | reverse complement strand
TCCTCGTCGTCATCCTTGGCGCCGATGTCTCGAAACTGATTCCGCTCTATGCAGTCGGCGTCTTTACGAGTTTCACCCTTTCGCAAGCAGGTATGGCTCGACGTCATATCCGTTTGAAGGAACAAGGCTGGAAAGTCGGCCTCTTCATTAATGGCTTGGGCGCCATCGTGACCCTTGTCGTAACGGTTGTCATCGCCTACACGAAGTTCACACATGGCGCGTGGGTCATCATCGTCCTGATTCCCATTTTTGTTTGGGTCGTCGTTCGCTTGAACCACCAGTACGAAGCGGAGAAAGCAGAACTAGAAGGTGACGCAATTCTCGCCGCCACCGCTCCGATTCTCCGTCGTCACGCAGTCGTCGTTCTGATCGACAAAATCGACCGCACCTCGGCTCGTGCAATCCAATACGCCCGAACCCTTCACCCTGATCGCCTCTGGGCTGTGCACATTGCCGTCGACGAAATCCACGCATCGGAACTTGCCGACGAATGGAGCGCTCTCGCCCTCAAGCAACTTCCTCTGGACATTCGCGAATGCCCCGATCGACGAATTAACCGCACTGTGCTTGAGGTGGTTCACGAACTCGCTGCCGATGGAGATACCGAAGTTTCGATCCTGATTCCGCGTCGTGAATATCGATCACGCTGGCACCGCTTGCTCCACGACCACACTGCCGATGGCATTGCCAAGGCCTTGAGCGACGTACCGCATGCAAATGTGACCTTTGTTCCGTATCACCTCACCAAAACCTCAAAGGGCCAGCACATCCACAAAATTGAGCACGGGGCGGTGTCCGGCACTTCGGACATTCATAACTGAGATGGCACTTTTCACACGTAACGCAAAACGCATTGAAGCCGAGCGGGTCGCCGAGACCCGAGCTGCATTCGATGAACTTGGACGCCTTTCCCTTGCGGGCGTCATGCCGATCGAACACGTTGTCTGGCGCGAACACATCAAGGTTGCAGGCCGAGTGAAAGCGCTTCGGATTCAGCCCTGGGCGGAACAGATCGCCAGCCTTGAACTCACCCTTGCTGATTCCACCGGAGGGGTCACCGTCGTCTTCATGGGCCGACGCACCCTCGGCGGCGTGAAACTCGGTACACACTTAGTTGTTGAAGGCATGGCCAGCGAGCACCACGGCCTACTCACGATTCTCAACCCGGCTTACCAGCTCCTGCCGCGGCAAGTCACACTGCCCTTCTAGGCACCAGCGGTGCACTGGCGAGAAACTCGTCGACACACCACGCTGCTAGGGAGTTCTTGCGTTCACACGATTCATCGCGGAATCTGCGCCGTCGCTCACGATGAGTTCCACTGCATCAGCGGCAGCTTCAATAGCAATGTCGAGAAGTTCGCGATCGGCTTTACCGACGCGCTTGAGAACGTGATCGGCTCCTTCGTCTTTGCTCGGCGGTTTACCCACACCGATGCGAACACGAACGAAAGCATCGTCGTGGAGATGGGCTTTGATCGACCGCAAGCCATTGTGGCCAGCGAGTCCCCCACCAATCTTCACGCGCACCGTCCCAGTCGGAAGATCGAGTTCATCGTGGACGATGACCAATGCTGTGGGCTCGACAATGCCGAAGCGGCGAACCAAGGGCGATACCGACTCGCCGGAAAGGTTCATGAATGTTGTCGGTTTGGCCAGAGCCACACGCTTCTGACCGATGCGCACCTCGTCCACCAGCGCGCGTTCCTTGCCGGACTTCAGGCGGCCATTGTGGCGACGCTCAAGCAGGTCAATGACAGCGAAACCCACGTTGTGACGCGTGCCGTCGAACTCACTTCCGGGATTACCTAAACCGACGACGAGGACGTCAGCCGGTGTGCCGCGTCGGGGGCGATTGCCACCCCTGCCGCCAAATGCCACTTACTCGGCTTCGTCAACGGCTACTTCAGCCGCCGGCTCGCCCTGAACGGGAGTTTCTCCGGCTTCGCCAGCTTCGGCGCCATCTTCAGCGGAGAATCGAGTGGCGAGACCAAGCACGAGTTGAATGCTGTCGTCGATGTCAGTGGTAACACCGGTCGGCATCGTGAGCGTCGCAACGGTGATTGCAACGCCAATGTCGAGGTCAGTGATATCGATTTCGATCTGGCTCGGAATATCAGCCGGCTTGGCCTTGACGGTAAGCGTCTTGAGTGGCTGATCAACGATGCCTTTGCGGGCCTCAACGAGCTTCGCTTCACCAACAAGGATGAGCGGAACTTCAACAGCAACAAGAGCGTCGGGATCGACTCGCAGGAAATCGATGTGCAGCACGTTGCGACGCACCGGGTGACGTTGGAGATCCTTGATGATGGCGAGGTCCTTCTGTCCATCAACATCGAGGGTGATGAGAGCGTTCAGCCCTGCCTCGGTCGTGAGCGCACGACGCAGATCAGGCCAGGGCACCGAGACAGCGATTGCATCGCGGCCTAGGCCATAAACGACCGCAGGCACGAGACCATCGGTACGAAGACGGGTCGATGAGCGGGAACCGGCAATACGTCCGGTTGATGCGGTGAGGGTGATGGCCATGATTGGGGGCTCCTGGAGGCTGCGCTGGTGCGCGCCGTCGGCTGACGTTCGTGAAACGGGTGGCAATCCTACCGATACACCCCTGAGAAGGCGAACCCGCTCCCCATGAGGCCCTTCAGAGCGGTGCTTCGCTCCTCAGCGAGGGGATCGAACGCCCTCGTTCCGCCTTCGCCTTCCCCCCACAGCGGGCCGGGAAATCGATCGAAGCATCCCGAGTCACCAAGCGGTGATATCGCCGATCTTCCAACCTGACCCGAGATTAGCTTTGGTTGTGACCGTCGAAGATTTCGCTCACTGAAGTGTCTTCAAACACCGCGTCGATCGCATCGGCGATGATGCCGGCAACCGAAAGCACTTCGATTTTGTCAGATTGCTTCTCGGGCGGAAGCGGCAACGTATTGGTCATAACGACCTTTGAAATGCACGAGTCGTTCAAACGCTGAATTGCGGGACCGCTGAAAACGCCGTGTGTGCATGCCGCGTAAATCTCGGTCGCACCACGAGCCTTGAGTTGCTCGGCCGCAGCAACAATCGTTCCGCCGGTATCGATCATGTCGTCGATAAGAACGCAGATACGCCCGTCGACTTCACCGACGACGTCGCGGGCTTCGACGGTGTTCTTCTGTCCCTTAATGCGACGCTTATGAACGATTGCCAGATCGGCATGAAGTTGATTGGCATAGCGCTCAGCCACTTTCACGCGACCAGCGTCGGGAGAAACGATGACAAGGTCATCGCCCAGACCCGCCATGAAATCGACCAGCACTGGCATGGCAGTGAGGTGGTCGACAGGACCATCGAAGAAACCTTGGATCTGGCCAGAGTGCAGATCGACAGAAATGAGACGCTTTGCTCCGGCGGCCTTGAACATGTTCGCGATCAACTTCGCGGTAATCGGTTCACGACCTTCGGACTTTCGGTCCTGACGGGCGTAGCCATAAAACGGAGCGACGGCAGTGATTCGTTTCGCTGAAGCTCGCTTGGCGGCATCGACCATGATGAGTTGTTCCATGATCGCGTCGTTCACGGTCATCTTCCCGGAACTGACATGCGATTGAATAATGAAGACGTCAGTCCCGCGAACCGATTCGCCGAAACGCGTGTGAAGTTCACCGTTAGCGAATTCTGCAAGATTCGCATCGCCTAATTCGACACCGAGGCGTTCAGCGATTTCTTCGGCAAGCGGGAGATTGGCCCGACCTGAGACGATATGCAGGCGCTTTTTGGTGACGAGTTCCATTCGATTTCTTTCGCCGTCGCGTTGTTTGGTCATTCTGAGGCTGAAGTGTAGAACGGTCCAGGCCGGGCGCCGTCAGAAACAATCGCTCCGGGTTCGAGAACTGCAAAAGGACCGAGGCGAACATCGTCGCCGATATCGGCTCCACGACCAACCGAGTTTTCGACCACTGATCGAGCCCCGACTCGGCAATCGACTAACCGGGTATTTGGACCGAGTTCGGTCCCGGCCCCAATCACACACGAACCCTGCAGGATCGTGTCGGGAAACAAGGTGACATCAGCAGCCAGCTCGACTGTCGTATCGACATAGGTGCGTCCGGGATCAACCATCGTGACGCCTTTGCGCATCCATGCCTCGTTCGTGCGGCGTCGCAGTTCCATCTCGGCCGCAGCCAGCTGTAAGCGATCATTCACTCCGATGGTGTCCGAAGCATCTTCGGCGACAACCGCAGATACTCGATACCCGGCAGATGCAAGCACTTCGACGACATCGGTGAGGTAGTACTCACCCTGTGCGTTCTCTGGGGTGATTCGGCGCAATGCTGGACCAAGGACACTGGCCCGGAAACAATAAATCGACGTATTGACCTCGTTGATCGCCAGCTGTGCTTCTGAGGCATCGGATTGCTCGACCACGCGGTCGACTCGGTCATCTCGACCGCGGACGATGCGCCCATACCCGGTGGGATCAGTCACTCGAGCCGTGAGCAACGTGCATGCAGCATCGGTACTCTGATGCGTCGCCAGCAGCGCAGAGATCGTTTCAGCACGCAGGAGCGGCGTATCGCCAGGAAGCACGATGATGTCGGCGTCGACGTCATCGAGTTCTTCAGGGCTGAATGCAGTGAGGGCAACGCCAACAGCGTCACCGGTACCGCGTTGGACTTCCTGTTCCACGAATTCAAGCGAGATATTTGGAGCCGCGTCGAGCAATTTCTTGGTCACTCGCTCGGCACCGTGACCGACGACCACAACAGCCCGGCCAACCTCGCATCCTGCGAGCGAATCGAGCACATAGAGGACCATCGCCCTTCCGCACAATAAATGCAGGGGTTTCGGACGCGATGAGTGCATACGAGTGCCTTCGCCAGCGGCGAGCACGATCGCAGACAGCGGCCTCGGAGACATGCATGTCTTTCTAGTACGGTCTGCCTCGCCTTTCGGGGCCGCACCTTTCGGGGGTGGTGTAATTGGCAACACGGCTGGTTTTGGTCCAGTCATTCGGGGTTCGAGTCCCTGCCCCCGAGCTTCACTCCT
>JAPLAE010000124.1 GCA_026393455.1 Actinomycetota bacterium | reverse complement strand
TCGCGGTCGTATGACAGAGATCGACTTTTCGAACGGCGATCATGTTTCGATGATTGATTGGCCGATCGAAGACGTGCGCGCGCACTATGGAATCCCCGCGCTGTAGTCAGCGCACCCTCGTTCGCTGCTCCGAATTCTGAATTGATCAGATCGCGTCGATGATTGCGTTGAACGTCGCACTTGGACGCATAGCCGCGTTGACCTTCGCATCTTCAGGCATGTAGTAGCCACCGATGTCGACGGGCTTGCCCTGCACGGCGTTGAGTTCATCAACGATCTCGGCCTGCTTCGAGGTAAGCGCTTCGGCAATCGGAGCGAACTTCGCAGCGAGTGCGGGATCATCGGTCTGCTTGGCCAGTTCCTGGGCCCAGTAGAGCGCGAGGAAAAAGTGGCTGCCGCGGTTGTCGAGTTCATTCACCTTGCGTGAAGGCGAGCGGTTCTCGTTGAGTACCGAACCGGTTGCCCGGTCGAGCGTGTCGGCAAGAATCTGCGCGGTGTTGTTGTTCGTGGTTTGCGCGAGATGTTCAAGCGATGCGGCCAACGCAAGGAACTCGCCGAGCGAATCCCAACGAAGGTGGTTTTCCTTCACGAACTGCTGTACGTGCTTCGGGGCAGAACCGCCGGCGCCAGTTTCGAACAGACCGCCACCGTTCATAAGCGGAACGATCGAAAGCATCTTGGCGCTGGTGCCGAGTTCCATGATCGGGAACAAGTCGGTGAGGTAATCGCGCAACACGTTGCCGGTGACCGAAATGGTGTCTTGACCCTTACGGGCACGAGCCAGCGAGAACGTGCACGCGGCTTCGGGATCCATGATTTCGATGGTGAGGCCGGTGGTGTCGTGCTCGGGGAGGTACTGCTTCACCTTTGCGATGATTTGTGCATCGTGTGCACGGTTTTCGTCGAGCCAGAACACCGCAGGCGTGTTGGAAAGACGGGCACGTGAAACGGCGAGCTTTACCCAGTCGCGAATCGGTGCGTCCTTGGCCTGACATGCACGCCAGATATCGCCAGCCTCAACAACATGTTCCATAACAACGTCGCCGGCGCTATTGGTGATGCGCACGGTGCCAGCAGTTGCGATCTCGAAGGTCTTGTCGTGCGAGCCGTATTCCTCGGCCTTTTGCGCCATGAGGCCAACGTTGGGAACGGTGCCCATCGTGGTCGGATCGAACGCGCCGTTGGCTTTGCAGTCAGCAATGACGGCCGAATACACACCGGCATACGACGAATCGGGAATGACGGCCTTGCAGTCCTGGCGTTCGCCTTCGGGATTCCACATCTTTCCGCTGTCACGGATCATGGCGGGCATGGACGCGTCGACGATGATGTCGCTCGGCACGTGCAGGTTGGTGATGCCTTTATCGGAATCGACCATTGCCAGTTCGGGGCCGTTCAATATGGCGATTGCGAAGTCGGCTTCGATGTCGGTCTGCTGCGTTTCGGAAAGTGTTTCGATGCGGGAAAGAACATCGGCCATGCCGTCGTTCACGTTGGCACCAAGACCATCGAACGCGGCGGCGTGCTTAGCGAATGCGTCACCGAAGTAGGCGTTGACTGCGTGACCAAAGATGATCGGGTCGGAGACCTTCATCATCGTGGCCTTGAGGTGGATCGAAAACAGCACGTTCTGTGCTTTGGCATCGGCCATTTGTGCTTTAAGGAACGCGTCGAGCGCCTTGGCGCTGATGAATGTTCCATCCACAATTTCACCAGCAAGAACGGGAAGCTTTTCTTTCAGCACGGTGGTGGTTCCGTCGTTGCCAACAAGTTCGATCTTGAGCGTGTCGGCTTTTTCAAACATGATTGACTTTTCATTCGCGTAAAAGTCGTTGCCGCCCATAGTTGAAACGTGCGTCTTTGAATCAGCGGCCCATGCGCCCATCGAATGCGGATGTGACTTGGCGTAGTTCTTGACCGACAGTGGCGCGCGGCGATCGGAGTTTCCTTCGCGCAGCACCGGGTTGACGGCTGAGCCCTTGATCTTGTCGTACTTGGACTGAATGTCTTTTTCAGCTGCGGTTTGCGGATCTTCCGGATAGTTCGGAACGGCATAACCCTTGGCCTGGAGTTCTTCGATCGCGGCCTTGAGCTGCGGAAGCGATGCTGAAACGTTCGGAAGTTTGATGACGTTGGCTTCGGGGCGGGTCACAAGATCACCGAGTTCGCCAAGGTCATCGCTCACACGCTGATCGGCAGCGAGGGCCTCGGGGAAGGTGGCCAGGATGCGCCCGGCAACCGAAATGTCTCGAAGTTCGACGGTGACTCCGGCGACGTTGGTGAATGCATTGACCACCGGCAGCAACGACTTGGTTGCCAGCGCTGGGGCTTCATCGGTGTGGGTGTAAATAATGGTGTGACTGTCGGTCGCCATGGCCTTTTCCAGTGTCGAAGAACTACTGCGAATGGCCCATGACGCTAGTTCCCCCAAGTGATTGAGTTCCCATTTGCTCTGGGGACGAGGGGATGGAGTGTGAAAAATGATTGACCGTTGTGAGGAGTGCCTGCAAAATGCATGCATGCCATCAATCTCAGTTCGTAACGTGCCGGAAGCGACTCGTGACGCCTTGGCCGCGAAGGCGGCACAGGCGGGCCAGTCGCTGCAGGAATATCTGCTGGCTCAACTGGTGGCGATTGGCGGGCGGGTTGAATTGGCCGAGATTCTGGCGGAAATGAACGACATCGCGTCCGCGTGGGAGGGCTCGGTGACGAGCGAACAGATTCTCGATGCCATCCACGAAGGCCGACGCGAGGCCGACGAGAAGTGGGATCGCTTATGAGAGTGGTCGTCGATGCGTCGGTGATGATCACCGCCAACCGCGTCGGCCCGGCCGCGGAACAGGCTCGGAGCGAGATTTCGAACAACGCACTTCTTGCCCCGCATTCGTTGGGCGTCGAAGTCGTGCAGGGCTTTCGTCGACTGGTTTCGTCAGGCGAATGTTCCGAGGCCATCGCTCGACGTGCGATCTGGAATGTGAACCGACTCCACATTGACCGACTTCCGTTTGAACCGTTCGCCAATCGGGTTTGGGAACTTCGCCACAACGTCACGGCTCACGACGCTTGGTATGTCGCAATTGCTGAACGTTTGGGTGTCCCGGTCGTGACGACCGACCGTCGTTTGGCGAACGCCACCGGGCCACTCTGCGAATTCCGGGTGCTCTGAAGGCGCCGTCGTGCGCTGGAGCAAAAAGAGTGATGGGCCCCGCCGAAGCGAGACCCATCACTGCGAGCGGAGAGGGTGGGATTCGAACCCACGGGCGGTGTTACCCGCCACCTCCTTAGCAGGGAGGCCCGATCGGCCGGACTCTGGCACCTCTCCATATGCAGTAGTGCAACATACAGGGCAAACCCCTGCGATTTCGAATGGCGGAAGGAGGGGGATTCGAACCCCCGGAGGCTTTCACCTCGACGGTTTTCAAGACCGTTGCATTCGTCCGCTCTGCCACCCTTCCGCCCGAGACATTAGCGTTCGGCAGGGAAGCACAGTTCTGTCGGCGCATTTCCGCAGGATCGCGAGTTACTTGGCCTTGGCGATGGCGTTGAGCAGGTTCGTGCTCGCCTTAACGGTGGCAGGACGAGTTTCGGTTCCTTCGATGCCCGGGTAGGTGTCCGAGCCGCGTTCGAGGTTTCGTAACGTGATGACGTAAAAGATGTCGTTCGCGACGATCGCTGCTTTCACGAACCACCTACCGGAGCGGTCATTCGTAGTGAATGCTGAATGGGGAGCTGAGACTTCGGGAAGTGTGGGCCCAGTGAACTCGCGTCCCTGAGCCTCCGGGTCGTAGGCGGTTGCAACTACACCGAGCCACCAGCTCTTCGCCTCGAAGCCACATCCGTTGGCATCAGCGCCCAGCAAACGCATTTCCTGTCCGAGAACCTCGGTGGCGAACTCCTCGGTGACCACGCCACAGACGTCTCGATCGCAGGGCTGGCTGCTGTCGGGGGAGCATGACCAGTCGATCTTGGCGTTCCCGGCGGTCAGAGCGCTGCTTGTCGCGAAACCGGCGACCAGAAAGCAGCCGGCCAGAGCGATCCCAAGGATCCAACGCCTCATGATTGTCCCCCGCCCTAGGTCCTGAAGTATTCCGGTCAGGACATAATGTGACGTTTGACACATTATGTCCGTTGCATAAGGATCTCAAGTGGTTCGGGTTGAGGGCGGGGCTGATGATTCGATCAATGCGGCGGCGAAATTCTCGTCGACGGAGTTGGCTGCAGAAGCGATCCATTGCGGCGCTTGCCTCAATCTTCGCTATCGGGGGGTCACTCGGTGTGGCGAGAGCTTCAGGCGCCGCGCAGCAGTGGAGCGATTCAGCGAGTACGGCCGTGTCGCTCGCTGATCCAGATACGTTCAATTGGAACGGTGTGGATTACACGTTTGGCACGACGGAAATGTTCTCGCTGAACTGTGGGCCCTCCATCCAGACGTTTTACGTCCCGTTCCTCGTTTCAACCCCAACTAGTTCGGGCTCTAGCGTTGGATTTGCTTGCTACTCCGGTGACGCTATGCCCTCAGGGCCAGGTAACTGGGCAGACCCAACTAGTGACATTTGGGCACCTGCAGTCGACTACTTCGGTGGCATGTTCTACATGTATTACTCCGCAAGGAAGGCGGGCACGGAGCAGCGGTGCATTGGTCTGGCAACGTCTTCAATAATCACAGGTCCCTACAAGAATCAGAGTGAATGGGCTTGCCCTCCGGCGGGGCGTTGGGCCATTGATGCGGACCCGTTCCGCAATGGGGCGCAAACCTATGTTGCGTTTCGTGATGACGGGATCCTCTCAGGGGGAGCGACCGGAATCTCAATAGTTCGCGCGGGTGCAGGCGGATTCGCCGATTGGCCTTCGAGGCGGGACTCGCTGAAAAGCATCGATGTGGGATGGAACACCACGGCATGTGATCCAGGGAATCTCATCGAGAATCCGAGTGTTTGGCTAGACCCAGACGGCAACTACTACGAGTCGTTCTCGACGGGGTGTTGGAAACAATCGAGCCCGGTCTCGAGCTCAGCTCCAGCGCCGTACGCGACAGGGATCGCGATCTGCGGAGCGAATCCACTTCCCGCAACTCGGTGCAAGGTACTCGGCGGCGGCTCCCGACCAATGTTTGCGCAGACGAACTCAGGCCTAAACCCGATCTACGCCTTGCCGGGTGACCATGTGAGCCCGGGCGGAATGTCGGTTTACAAAAGCAATGGCACACAGCGCGTTTCTTGGCATTGGCTTAATGCAGCAAACGGGACGAATTCGAGGTTTACGAGAACTGGATCGTTACTCCACAGCGGATCGGCATGGAAGGTGAACTGAGCATGGGAGAACTTCAGAGTGTTTCTTTGCATGGCGGAGGACTTCGACTCACACCAATCCTTCCGCCGGATCATGCGTTCCTCTACGAACTCGCAATGTCGGAGGAGAATTTGGTCCTATGGCGATTCCGCGGGACGGTACCGCCACCGGAACTTTTCGTCGCTCAGCTTTACTCTGATGTTCTGGTGCAGTTCGTCGTTCGGACAGACGCTGGTGTGCCAATTGGACACGTTGTCGCGTATGCGCCGAATCTACAAAGCCGCCATGTGCACCTTGGTGCGGTCATGTCGCAACAGACCCATGGTCAACTTCGAGGGGCGATTGCGATGGAACTACTGATCCAGTATCTGTTCGATTTTTGGGATTTCAATGGGATCTTCGCCGAGGTCCCCGAGTTCACGCAGGACCAAATGATGAAGAAGCAGGCTGAGCGAAATCCTTTTCTTCCATTCGAGGTGACAGGTAGGCGGCCAAGGTTCCACTACTTCAAGGGAAGGTATTGGGATGACGTCATCGTCTACCTCTCAAGAGAAGCATGGGAATCGAGAAGTGGTTCGGCGATCGCCCAATCAAACGCAGGGGAGAGATGAGATGCGGCGCTACCAGAACGTATTTTCTATTGTCGTGGTGATCGTCTTCACCGCTCTGATGGCCACCCGATTCGACGTGTCGGCGGAGGAGATAAACGCCGATCGCCTTGTTTCCCCAAGTTCGTCCTGTTCCCAGCCCTTTCTCCCGAGCGGATACAGATGGGATTATCCGTCCGCCAACGGGAGCGAATCAGCGGGGACCATCGAGGTCGTCGAAGGCGAACCTGGTCGCATAGTCCTTGATGGGTCGGGATACGCAGGGACTATTCCTCAACCACCGCCGGGAGTGACGGTCCCTGGTGCCCTCAGGGGTTCCATCGAGGTCCCGGGAGTGGGCCTTTACGCTTACTACCAGAGTCTCTTGAATCCAGATCGTTGGGATTCGCCACTCGTGATTTGGCTCGCTAATCCGCGAGAAGTTCTCTCCTTCGAGGAGATCGGCCCGTATTCGGATCTGAGCCGAGTGGTTAGGACGGTCGACGGACGGATATTCCTCGAGGCCTCGTCTTCTACTCGAAGCGGCTACGCAAAATATCAGTGGCGGTTCGATCAACCGTGCGGAGGAGTCGGCAGGGCCGATGTAGTCCGCATCGTCCCGGAATTCACCGGTTGACAATCACTGCAGGTCAGTCGACGCGGTTGCGAAGTTCGGTAATCCAGTCCGAGGCCTTGGACTGAGCGTCGGCCACTTCCTGGCGCAGGGCATGGCCGTGTTCGCCGGCAGCGGGGTAGGAGCCCATGAACTTCACTTCGGCGTGCTTGGACTTGAGCGAACGCAGTGCGTCGGCCACGACCTCATCGGAAATATGTCCTTCGAGATCGATGAGGAAGCAATAGTCGCCAAGACCACGGCGAGTAGGGCGCGATTCGAGTTTGGTGAGGTTGATGCCACGTGCGGCGAACTCTTGAAGGACCGACAACAACGATCCGGGTTCGTCAGCTTGTTGGAAGACAACGATTGACGTTTTGTCATGCCCCGTTGGTGCGGGAATGGTTTTGGGGGCGACAAGGACAAAGCGGGTGGCGTTGTCATCGTGATCTTCGATTTCGTGGGCCAGAACGTTGAGGCCGTAGACCTCGGCAGCGCGAGCTGGTGCGATTGCGGCGCCGCTTGTGGCGAGTGCATCGGTGGCATTGGCCAACATGCGCGCGGCATCGGCAGTGGAGTTTGATGCTTCGGCAATCGCGTTGGGAAGATTGGCGTTCATGTACTTGCGGCATTGCGCGAGCGCGTGCGGGTAGGACCACACCTGAGTGATGTCTTCGAGCTTCACACCCGGTCGGGCCATGAGCTCAAGATGAATAGGCAGCACGATTTCGCGCTGAATCAGCAGATCGGAATCGAACGCGAGAGCGTCTTGGGTGATGTTGACCGTTCCCTCAATGGCGTTTTCCAGCGCAAGGAAGGCGTAATCGACATTGCCGTCTTCGGCGGCACTCAACACATTGGCAAAGGTGTCGAGCGGACGCAGGTTGGCCGTGGCGAGGTCGTCCTGGCTCAGCAACGCCTGCTCGGAGAAGGTCCCGATGGGGCCGAGGAAGGCGATTGTGCGGCGTGTCCAGTCGGTGCCGGATGCTGGTGCTGCGGATGAGGTCACAATGGGCGAGGATAGGGGAATGGACGCCGAAGCCCTGAGTGAGTTGTTAGAAGGGGTTCGTCAGGGCGAGATCAGCCCCGACGATGCCGTTGCTGCGCTGCGGCGATTGCCCTTTGCTGATTTGGGTTTCGCCAAGGTCGACCACCATCGAATGCTGCGACAGGGCTTGGCCGAAACCGTGTTCGCTCCCGGCAAGTCGCCGGAACAATGCGCTGGGATCGTGGCCGAATTGTTGGCCCAGCCCGGTTCGTCTCCGGTGTTGTTGTCTCGGGCCTCGGCCGATCAGGTTGCTGCCGCGTTGGCTGGTTCGGACGATGGCCATGTGATCGAAGCCGGTGGCGGCGATTCGTCAAACGCTCGCTTACACACGGTGGTGTGGCGCTCGGCGGCCGAACGACGTGAACGCGTCGCGGTCGTTACGGCCGGAACCGCAGATCTACCCGTTGCCGATGAATGTGCCGCCACGCTTGCTGCGCACGGCCTGCGCCCGATTCGTATTACCGATGTGGGTGTGGCCGGGCTGCACCGCATTCTCGATGCGGCCGAAGAGTTGGCCGCAGTCGACGCAATTGTTGTTGTCGCCGGCATGGAAGGCGCATTGGCCAGTGTTGTTGGCGGGCTTTCGTCGGCACCAGTGGTGGCCGTGCCGACATCGGTGGGCTACGGATCTTCGTTAGACGGCATCACCGCATTGTTGGGAATGTTGGCCTCTTGCGCGTCGGGTTTGACCGTTGTCGGAATCGACAACGGTTTCGGCGCAGCGATTGCCATTATTCGCATGATGAACGCACGCGTTTCAGAGCGCAGCGATGTCTGAGCATTCGCACGATCATTCACATGACGACGCGGTGTTCGAAGGAACCGTTGCGTGGGAAGGCATCACGGTTCCGGCCGCGCCAAGTTCGAACAGCACCGTTGCCTGGTTCCACTGTTTTTCTGGCATCGCTGGCGACATGGCATTGGGCGCATTGATCGATGCCGGTGCCGATGTCGACGAGATTCGTTCCATGTTGGAGCGACTCCCAGTCGGCGGCTGGTCGCTCGAAACCGAGACCGTGCTGCGTTCAGGTATTGCCGGAACGAAAGTGCACGTGCACACCGAAGCAACGCCGCCGGCACGTTCGGCTGCCGTTGTTGCTCAGATCGTGGCCGATGCGAAGTTGCCCGACCGTGTGCATCGTCGCGCGCTGGCAACATTTCGCGCATTGGCCGAAGCCGAAGGTCGCTTGCATCGTCAGCCGCCCGAATCAGTGCACTTCCACGAGGTCGGCGCGCTCGACGCGATCATCGATGTTGTCGGTACGTGTATTGCGCTTGAGTTGCTCGGTGTCGATGAAGTTGCGTCATCGCCCGTGGCCGATGGTTTAGGAACGGTGCGCGCTGCCCATGGGGTGTTGCCGGTTCCGGTTCCCGCAGTGGTGTCGTTGTTGGCCGACGCTCCCACTTACGGTCTCGACATTCCTCGTGAACTCACCACGCCAACCGGCGCAGCGTTGTTGGCTGCCAATGTTGTGCAGTGGGGTCCAATGCCGGCCATGACCATTCGTTCTGCCGGTTTCGGTGCTGGCACCGCCGATCTTGGAGACCGACCGAATCTCACTCGTGTGGTGATCGGCACTCGTTCCGATTCACCATCGGTTGAAGGTCAGCTTGTTGTGCTGCTCGAAGCCAATGTCGACGATGTCACGGGCGAAACGCTGGCCTATGCGATTGACGCGTTGCTCGAAGCGGGCGCCCACGATGCATGGCTCACGCCAATCATCATGAAAAAGGGTCGACCCGCTCACACAGTGAGCGCGCTGGTTGATCCCGCTCAGGCTGCGGCAGTGCGCGAAGTACTTGTGCGTGAAACCGGAACAATGGGCGTGCGCGGAACGCAGCTCGAACGGTGGCCGCAATCGCGCGCGTTCGACACGGTTGAGGTCGATGGACAATCGGTGAAAGTGAAAGTCACCGCCGGTCGCGTGAAGGCCGAACACGACGATGCTGCACAGGCCGCTCGGGCATTGGGCTTACCGCTACGAGAGGTCACCCGCCGAGCCGAACAGGCCTGGCGCGACGCTCAGTCCTCGAAATAGCCCGAAATACCCAACTGCCCCTATGGGGTAATTCTGGTAGTCTGTAGCGGTGCCAGAACAACTCGTTGAACTTGATGAACGGAGGCGGGTGAGCCTGGGCCGAATCGGTCGTCAGGAACACACTCGCTATCTGGTCTCCGAAGAGGCAGACGGCACATTGGTTTTCACCCCGGCAGTGGTGCTCAGCGAGCTTGAACTCAAGCTCCTCGCGAATGACGAACTAGTCGACGAGATCTTGTCCAACAGGGCAGATCCGAGTCGCCTCGTGAAGCGCACCCGCCGTGGTCAGACCAGCGATGCCTGAACTTTGGTTTGCTGCTCCCGCTGATTTACTGCTCTATGAGTTAGAGGCTGATGAAACGCGCCGCCGATTATTCGATCGCATCAACGCAGTTCTCTCAGACCTTGAGCTCGACTCGAACCAACCCCATCTCCGAAGACACCGATTTCAGATTGGTATGTGGGGCGTGATTGTTGCATCTGGTGCTGATGAGTGGATTGTCATCTGGGAACCTCACCCTGACATTGATGACGCGATCATGATTCAGTACGTCGGTCCGTCAGCGTTTTAGTTCGTGTGAAGGATTACTTCGGCGCGGTTGACGCCGGCGATCACATTGCTGGCCGACATGCCCGCTGGTGAAAGCAGTTCGAGGCGTGTGACGCCACGATCGAGCAAGTGCTCGAGCACCGCAGCAACCTCGAGGCGAGCGAGCGCAGCACCAAGACAGAAGTGCGCACCAAAGCCAAACGCAATTTGATGGTTTGGTGATCGACCAACATCGAACTGATCGGCAGTCGGTCCGAATTCGGCTTCGTCGCGATTGGCCGATGCGTAGACCATGACAACCGCATCACCGGCGCTGATCTGCTGTCCACCGAGAACGGTGTCGACTGCGGCGGTGCGCATGAAATAAATAACTGCAGTTGTCCAACGAAGGATCTCTTCGACAGCACTCGCAACGAGCGAGCGATCGGCAACGAGTCGCGCCCATTGATCAGGATTCTCGGCGAGTGCGACCAAGCCGCCGCTGATTGTGTTGCGAGTAGTTTCGTTTCCGGCAACAAGAATCTGGTTGAGGAACATGGCGATTTCATCGTCGGTGAGGCGATCGCCGTCGATCTCAACACTCGACAACATCGAAATGACGTCTTCACGAGGTTCGGTGCGTGATGTGGCTACGAGGCGCATGAGCTCGGTCATCATTTCGCCGCTCAGTCGGTTCTTGAGTTCCTCGTTGTTGAAGATCTCGGTGCCAGGAATAGATGCTTCGGACCAGTCCCACACCTTGTCCCATTCGCTTTCCGGGAGCCCAAGAAGTTGTGCGATGACCTGAACCGGAAGCGGAACGGCAAGCGGCGCAACAATTTCGAGCGGTTCGTTGAGCGGCAACGCATCGACAAGTGCTTTTGCAGCGGCGTGTACCGAGTCTTCAAGCGTACGAACAACCTTGCGACCAAACGCTGGCTGCACGAGATTGCGGTAGCGAGTGTGGTCGGGCGGATCGGTGTGCATCATCGTCGGGGGAGTTGCGTAATCAGCACCGATCTCGAACGTGAGAATGCCTTTGACCGATCGGAATGTGTCGGGAGCAGTAGAAACCGCCATGCAATCGGCATGGCGACTGGCCACCCAGAAACCTTGCGTGGCGTTCCATGCAACGGGGTTCTGCTCGCGCAACTGGGCGTAGATGGGGAATGGGTCATCGGTGTCGAGCGTGAAACCCATAAACAGATCTGTGAGCGGCTCGTGCACCTTGCCTGCGTCAGTCATCTTTGATTCCCCCCAAACTCGTTAGCGGACTGATCAGCCGCCGGAAAGAGCATTCCACAGCGATACGTAACTGCGGTATTCGATCGCCGGAGTTACCCAACCAGAAGCGACAAGTTCGTTATGCAACTCAGGAAGTTGTTGGAAGGGGACACCCATATCAGCATGATGAGCAAGGTGCCATCCGGTATTGAATGGAACGATCCACATGCGAGCCAGCCAAGTTTGTCGAATGACGTGCGTTGTGTGTCGGCGGTCGGTTGAGTGTTCCATGCCGCCATGTTCGGCGATACCGCGCAGTCGGTTCAGCACGCGCCACACAGTGAGCCACGGTGCGAGCCACATCGCTGCCCACAGCCACCATCGACCGGAGATCAGTCCCATAAGGACGAACAGCACAAGTTGTACGGCGACGATCCGAAGTGCAAATGGACGACTGCTGCGGCGAGTGAGTGCCAAAAAGAGACCGCGGAAGTTTTTCCAACCGGAACTCCCAAACGCGTCACGCTGAAGTTTTCGCCGCATTGAACTTCGGGTGATGGGGTATCCGCGATAAAGGTTGAGATCAGGTTCATTCGCGCCGAGTTCGTCGCGGTGGTGAGCCATGTGTTGGCGGCGATACGCGTCGTAGGGAACGAATGCGGGGTAATCGCAGAACCAGGCCCCTACGAAATCATTGAGTTTCTTGTTAGGAAACAGAAGCCGATGGGCGGCTTCATGACCCAAGATCGAAAGTCGAGCGAATGTCCGACCGATGAGGAGGAACACGGTTGCCCACACTGCGAGTGCCGCAGCAAGGGGAAGAGACGGTGTCCACCAGCAGACCAGCGCCAACAAGAGCGCCGGCTCGGCCCACGCGACCGCCACATTGAGGCTGTTGCGCCATGGGTGCGGTTGACGGAGTGTCTCTCGTAGCTGACCGATCGCCATTCCGCCTTCGTTCAGACGATCGGTGGGCAGAACATCGGGAAGCACCGTTGGCGGGGGAACCATTGATGATCTCGAATTCTGCGGTTCCACCCCACAATTGTGCCTCCGAACCGCGAGAATGTCTTCATGACCGATGCCGCCGCTACTGATCGTCTCTATTTCCGCCAATTGCTCGCCGGTCGCGACATCGCCACCGCCGATCCTCTGGCTCGCCAAATGGTGAATTTCGTCTATCTCATCGGCGATCGCGAGACCGGCGAAGCCGTCGCCATTGATCCGGCCTACGACGTGCAAGGCATTATTGATGTGCTTGCCGCTGATGACATGAAACTTACCGGTGTGCTCGCAACCCACTATCACCCCGATCATGTTGGCGGGGAAATGATGGGGTATTCCATCGAAGGCGTGCACGAACTGCTCGACATCGTGTCGGTTCCGATCCATGTGCAAACCGAAGAAGCCGAATACGTGCGCAAGGTCACGAACCTCACCGACGCCGATCTCGTCACGCACCGCAGCGGCGACGTTGTGATGGCCGGCAACATTCCGATCGAACTGATTCACACACCAGGTCACACACCGGGTAGTCAATGTTTCATGCTCGACGGCGCATTGGTTTCGGGCGACACGCTGTTTCTCGAAGGTTGCGGCCGCACCGATCTTCCCGGCGGCGATCCGTTGGCGTTGTATGAAAGCCTCACGCAGAAGTTGGCCAAGGTTCCCGACGATTCGATTCTGTTTCCGGGCCATCTCTACTCCGCGGCGCCATCGGCATCGATGGGTGAAACCCGCCATGCAAATTTCGTGTTCCGACCAAAGACGCCGGAACAGTGGCTGGCGATGTTTAGCGGTTGAGTCGCCGATGCGTAAGCGCCGGAAGTCGCTTGCGAATCTCCAACTGAGCGGTTGTATCGAACTCTGCGTCGATGAAGGTGTCGCCTTCGGGCCCAGTATCAGCCAGCACTCGTCCCCATGCGTCAATGATCAGTGCATGGCCATGACGGTCGGTGCCGTCGGGGCTCGTTCCCCATTGCGCCGCCGCAATGATCATTGTTTGGTTCTCAACGGCCCTTGCTCGTAACAAGAGTTCCCAATGGTCGCGGCCTGTTGCCTCTGTGAATGCTGCAGGAACAACGATGATGTCGGCGCCTTGGTCGGCTTCGGCCCGAAACAGTTCGGGAAAGCGAAGGTCATAACAAATCGTGAGCCCGACGCGCAGTCCATTGATGTCGACAACAACCGGGTCGGTGCCGCTCGAGAACGTGTCGGACTCTTTCGATCGGGCACCTTCGATGTCGACATCGAACAAGTGAATTTTTCGGTAACTGCCTAGCAGCGCGCCATCGGCGCCAACCGCGATCGATGTGTTGAACAGCGCAGCGCCGTCGCGTTCGATAAATGAACCGGCGATGAGTGCGCACTTGCTTGCTTGCGCAGTCGATTGCGCCCACGCCAGCGTTGGACCATCAAGCGGTTCGGCAATCTCTCGCATATGAGAGGGTCGGCCAAGCGATGCAAAGAGTTCGGGAAGCGCCACTAATTCGGCGCCCTGTTGTGCTGCTGCGCGAATTAGTGAAGCTGCACGCGAAAAGTTGTCGGACTGCTCAGGCGAGCATTTCATTTGAACGGCCGCAACCTTCATGGTCTGACCGTATCGCTCACTTGTCGTTCAGGCCTCGTGTTGCCCGCCACTCTTCACGTCCGGCTCGAACTTCAGTGGCCGAAACGGGATGATGCGACGGGTCGGTATCGAGGATCACGACAGCGACGCCGGCAGGAGGCTCGGCGGCTGGGTCGTCGGCCGGCATGGGCCACGGCGGTCGGGGCGCGAGCGCAACAAGCGGAAGTCGCAACAGCGCTTGTGTTCGCGCGTCGAAGTCCCCGTACCAAACCGGATCGAGCACCTGCTGCCATTTGTCAGCGCCGAGAATGATGACGTCGTAGCCCTCGGAAATATCGGCGAGAAGACTGTGGGGGGTGACGAGGACACCTAGGCGATCGTCGCCTTGGGCAATGGAGCGAAGCTCATCGACGCGGTCATTGATCGGGGTGAGGTGGGAATCGTCTTTGCCAAGCGTTGTCGACGAAATGGCGAAATCCACACGGTCGAGGCCGAGTTGACTGATGGCAGTTTGGGCCAGGTGCACATGGGCGATCGTGGGTGGATCAAAAGAGCCGGGGTAGACCGCACGGCGATTCGTTGGTTGCTCAGTACCCACAGAACGAGGCTAGCGATCGTGGGAGACTGGGACTTCACCCTTTGTCTGTTGAGGTCATCGTGTCGAGAAGCCCATTTCTCCATCCGTTCGCTCGCCCTGGTGCTGCCGCCGAAGAGTTCGTCACCATCACCCGTGGCGAAGGCGCGCTGGTGTGGGATAACCAAGACAACGAGTACATCGACGCATTGGCGAGCCTTTGGTACTGCAACGTTGGCCACGGTCGCTGGGAAATTGTCGATCAAGTCGCGTCGCAAATGGCGGTGCTCGAGAATTACAACACCTTCGACATTTTTACGAACGAAACCGTTGAAACCTTTGCTGCATTTGTTGCCGCTGCTGCGCCAATGGATGACAGCCGAATCTTCTTCACGTCATCAGGTTCTGAAGCAGTCGAGACCGCACTGAAACTGGCACGGCTTACTCATTCGTTGAAGGGCAACTCTGAACGTAACGAGTTCGTCGGAAGAGTGAACTCGTACCACGGCGTTGCCTACGGCGGCGTCTCGGTGCAAGGCCTTCCACTCAATCAACAAGGATTCGGTCCGCTTCTCGACACCGTGCATCAGGTGTCGGCGCATGACATCGGTGAGATCGAAGAACTTTTTGCTCGATCCGGTACAAAGATCGCCGCGGTCATCACCGAACCCGTACAAGGTGCCGGTGGTGTGTATCCGCCAGTTGAGGGGTATCTCACTCGCTTGCGCGAACTGTGTGACGAGTATGGCGTGCTGTTGATTTTTGATGAAGTCATCACTGGCTTTGGTCGCTTGGGCTCGTGGTTCGCGGCATCGCACTATGGCGTTGTTCCGGACATGATCACGTTCGCAAAAGGTTGCACGTCTGGTTACTTGCCGCTTGGCGGTGTTGTCGTAGGTGGTGCCGTGCTCGAGGTTCTCGAAGCTGACCCGACCTTCATCCTTCGTCACGGCTACACCTACAGCGGCCACCCGAGTGCGTGTGCAGCAGCACTTGCGAACACGGCGATCCTGCTTGAGGAGAACCTGTTCGATCGCATTCCGGCGATCGCGGAACGAATCGGTGGCGGACTCATGGCGTTGAGCGCGTCAGGAGCAATTGTTGAGGCTCGCGGTGTTGGCGGCATTTGGAGTGCAGAGCTTCAGCCGGGTCTGTCGGCACCCTCCGTACGAAACGAAATGATGAAGCGCGGTGTGATCGCACGGCCCATTGGGCTTTCAACGATTGCGTTTTGTCCGCCGTTCGTGACCACCGACGCGCAACTCGACCAGTGTGTCGTTGCGCTGAGCGAATCGATCGCCGCGCTTTCCTAAGTTAGGAAGTTGTGAGCGCGATTTCGGGCTCGACGAATGGCTTGGCGAGTGCTTCAGCTACGGCGGCATTGGTGACAGAACCAGCAGCGGTATTCAGACCCATGGCTAAGGCCGCGTCACGATGAACCGCTTCAGCAGCACCGAATCTCGCCAGATCTGCGAGATAGGGGAGCGTGGCGTTGGTGAGAGCGAGTGTCGAGGTATGCGGAACAGCGCCGGGCATATTGCCGACGGCGTAATGAACGACGCCATGCTTGATGAACGTTGGGTCGGAGTGTGTGGTTTCGTGAGAGGTCTCGATACATCCGCCCTGATCGATCGCGATGTCGATCACGACAGCACCGGGCTTCATCGATCGAATCATGTCCTCGCTCACCACCGTTGGCGCGCGTCCGCCCGGGACGAGCACCGCTCCGATAACAAGATCGGCCTCGGCAACAGATCGTTCGACTGCGCCGCGGTTTGAGGTGATTGTGGTGATGCGACCCATCTGGATCTGATCGACGTGGCGCAGGCGATCGATGTTCTTGTCGAGCAGGTCGACCTCGGCTTCGAGACCGGCTGCCATCCAGGCCGCATTCCAACCAACATTTCCCGCTCCAAGTACAACCACGCGTGCAGGGCGAACGCCAGGGGCACCGCCGAGAAGAACGCCGCGACCGCCGTTGTGGCGTTCAAGGAAATGGGCACCAATCTGCACGCTCATGCGACCGGCGACCTCGCTCATTGGAGCGAGAAGCGGCAATGAGCCGTCGGCGAGTTGGACGGTTTCATACGCGATTGCGGTGACGCCGTTGGCAATGAGCGCGTTGGCGACCTTGGGGTAGGCCGCGAGGTGGAGATAGGTGAAGAGAACGAGACCGGGACGGAAGTAGGCGAACTCCGATTCCAACGGTTCTTTTACTTTGCAGATGAGTTGGGCCCGTTCCCACACTTCAACTGCCGTTTCGACGATGACAGCTCCCGCTCTGGTGTAGTTCTCGTCGGGAATTGATGAATCGATGCCGGCTCCGCGCTCGATAAGCACGGTTGCACCGGCATGAAGAAGTTCGCGAACTCCGTCGGGAGTGATGGCAACGCGATGCTCTTCCATCTTGATTTCGCGAGGCACTCCGACTGTGAGCGAAGTCATGTCAAGGCGACCGGCGTGCCGGCTTCGGCGAGAATTTCGATTGCTTCGACAAGAGCGATGCGGATGATTCGTTCAATCTCGTCGAACTCAGCCTGGCCAGCAATGAGCGGAGGCGAAACTTGAATAACTGGTTCACCGCGGTCATCGGCCCGGCAAACGAGACCGAGTTCAAGAAGCCGTTTCGAAAGATGTGTGCGAAGGAGAAGTTCTGATTCCTGGGTGTTGAAGGTTTCGCGTGTCTTTGCGTTCTTCACGAGTTCGATGCCGTAGAAGAACCCCATGCCGCGGACATCGCCAACGATTGGAAGATCAAGAAGTTTTTCGAGGGTCGCACGGAACGCAGCTTCGTTCGCGAGTACGTGATCGATGATGCCTTCTCGTTCGATCACGTCGAGGTTGGCCATCGCCACCGCACAGCTCACCGGATGGCCGGCGAAGGTGAATCCGTGAAGGAATGAAACACCCTCTTCGGCGAATGGTTGGGCGATGCGATCGCTCACGATCATTGTGCCGAGTGGCGAATAACCCGAGGTGAGTCCCTTTGCTGAAGTGATGATGTCGGGGACATAGCCGAGGCGATCGCAGGCGAACATCGCACCGAGACGACCCCACGCACAGATGGTTTCATCGCTGATCATGAGAATTCCGTAACGATCACAAATCTCACGAACTCGAGTGAAGTACTCGTCGGGAGCGGTGAAACACCCACCGGCGTTTTGCACGGGCTCAACGAATACGCAGGCCACGGTGTCCGGGCCTTCGCGCAGGATCATCGTTTCGATGTCGTCAGCGCATCCGAGGTTGCACGCACTTTCGCCGGCGCACATGTTGCAGCGATAGCGGTTGGTATTTGCGGCGCGACCAACACCGGGTACGAGCGGTTCAAACATTTGGCGAAACGCGGGAACACCGGTAAGTGAAAGAGCGCCCATTGTTGTGCCGTGGTAGGAGAGGTAACGAGTGATGGCTTTTGTGCGCAGTGGTTCGCCGCGAAGTTTGAAGTACTGCCGCGCGAGTTTCCATGCTGACTCGACCGCTTCGCCGCCGCCGGTAGTGAAGAAGACGCGATTGAGATCGCCCGGTGCGAGATTGGCGAGACGCGCTGCGAGTTCAATCGCGTTTGGATGCGCGTAGGTCCAGATAGGGAAGTACTCGAGCGTGGCGGCCTGCTTTGCTGCGGCTTCACCGAGTTCGCTGCGGCCGTGACCGATCTGCACGGTGAACAAGCCGGCGAGTCCGTCGAGATAACGCTTTCCTTCAACGTCCCACACCCAGCAGCCGTCGCCGCGTTCAATGATGGGTGCGCCCCCGTCACCGGGGTCGAGTCGACTGAAGTGTCCCCACAGATGGGACTGGGCGAGCTGTCGGAGTTCCGCAGGGGTCCGGCTCATGAGTTGCTCCCGAGAGAGACCGCCCGAGTTTCGGGCGCGTCATTGATCGTTGGGTTGATTCTTGCCCGATGCCGGCCATTCGGCAATCACGGCGAGAAGGAATTGTTCAGGAGGTGAACGAGGCGCTGGAGACCTCGGTCAATCCGGCCAGTTTCCGTGATCGACGATTGCCACCGACGACAACGGTGATGGCGAGAATCACGCTGATCACGAGCAATGCGGTCGAAAAGACATTGATCTGCACGGGGATCTTCGAGCGTTTCATGTTCCAAATCTGAATGGGGAAGGTGTTGTCGAGGCCCGAGTTCAGATAGGTGATGATGAAGTCGTCGAGTGAAAGAGCGAAGGTAAGCATTGCTGCGGCAACGACGCCTGGAGCGATGAGCGGGAGGGTGATTTTGCGGAATGTTCGGAATGACGATGCCCCAAGATCGAGTGACGCTTCTTCGAGGCGCCAGTCGAAACCGCGAATTCGAGCACGCACTGTGGTGGCGACGTAACTGACCGAGAACATCACCTGGGCGATGATGATGGTTACGAAACCGCGTGACCAGTTGACGGCCACAAACAAGGTGAGAAGCGAAAAGCCGAGCGCAACCTCGGGCATCGTGAGCGGAAGAATGAGGATCGCGCCGATGACGCCCTTCGCGCGGAACTTGTACTTCACCATGGCCATAGCCAAGAGCGTTCCAAGCAGAGTCGCGATGACCGTGACAACGATGGCGATCTTGAGACTGAAAATCAGCGCGTCGGTGAGTTCGGGATACTTCAGCGGGTCGGCCCAACCGGCGAGCGAGAACTTGTTCCAGACGTAGTTGTATTTTCCGGTCGGCTCGTTGAATGAGTAGATGACCGTGATGAGGATGGGTGTGAAGAGGAAGAGCAGCCCAAGCGCCGCCCAGATCAAAAGCGAAACGCGACCGATCGCACGAAGCCAGTTCGGTGTATTCATGCGATTTCTTCAGTGCCAAGAAGGCGGGCATAAATGATGACGCCGATAAGAATGATGGCCATCAGCATGAACGAAAGAGCGGAAAGTTCAGGTCGGAAAAATTCCTTGCCGAAGTTCTTTTCGATGATGTTGCCAATCATGACGGTGCGTTCTGAGCCGAGTAGTTCGGAATTGACGAAGTCACCGGCGGCGGGGATGAAGGTCAGGAGCGTGCCAGCAAATAATCCAGGCAACGAAAGCGGCAACGTGACCTTGCGGAAAGCTCGAGCCGGCGAGGAATAGAGGTCGGCTGCTGCGTCAAGAAGTCGCCGATCCAACTTTTCGAGACTCACATAGATGGGCAGGACCATGAACGGGAGGAAGTTGTACGTAAGGGCGGCGATCACGGCGAACGGTGATCCGAGAACGCCTTGGTTCTCGTTGAGGATCCCGAGTGAATGGAGAATGCCGACAACAGGACCGCCGTCAAACAACAAGATCTTCCATGACAACGTGCGCACGAGGTAGGTCACAAAGAATGGAAGGACGACAAGTGCAAGAAGGAAGTTCTTGTACTTTCCGCCTTTTGTGGCGATGACATACGCAAGCGGGTAGCCGATGATGATCGCCGCAATGGTCGAGATCGTCGCGTAGATGAATGTGCGGATGATCACTGTGGAGTTGTCGGAAATCACTGTTGAGTAATTCGACAGCCCACCGCTTTGAAGCGAAAGACGCCCAAGGCTGAAAAGCGGAACGATGAAAAAGATCAGGAGCCAGAGGCCACCTGGCGCGATGAGGAGCCAGGGGGTGAACCACCGCCGTGCTGGAACGCCGGTGTCGTCCCCGCCGCGATCACGGCGAGAGCGACGAAAGCGCGACGGCGCAGCAGCAGCGGTCATCGAGCGTTGTTACTGCTCGGTGGCTGCAACAAAGGCGCGTGAAACTTGTTCGGTTGCATCGGGGCTGATGACATCGAATTCGTACAGCGGCGGCGTTGCCGGAGGCACGATGAACGGACTCGTCTTTGCTGCCGAAGTCATGTACTGCGTGGCTCCCTCGACGGGCGGGATGTACATGATGCTTTCGTACAGCGGTCCGGCAATGGCGGGGTCGTAGATGTAGTTGAGAAGTTTGTTTGCGCCCTCGGGGTTCTTTGCCCCGACGGGGATCATGGCGTTGTCGACCCACAACATGCCGCCCTGGCTCGGAATGACCCATTCGAGACCGGGGTTATCGACCTGCAACTGTGCGACGTCGCCCGACCATGCAACAGCGATCCACGTATCGCCGAGCGCAAGATCTTCGGTGTAGCTGTTACCAGTGACCTTTTTGAATTGGCCGGCGTCGCGTGCTTTACCGATCTTGTCAACGGCAGCAAGCATTTGCGGAACGGTGCCGGTGCTTGGGTTGTTGCCCATACCGAGCATCGTGAGTCCGACCGTGTCGCGCATTTCGTCGAGGATGGTGACCTTGCCCTTGAACTTTGGATCGAAGATCGCGTTGACGTCGGTGATCTTGCCGCCAACTTTGTCAGGCCAGTATGCGAGACCGGTTTGACCAACTGACCATGGAATGGACTTGGTGCGTCCTGGATCCCACGAAGGATTGGCAAGACGGGAAATCACATTCTTTTTGTTGGGGAACGTGGTG
>JAPLAE010000073.1 GCA_026393455.1 Actinomycetota bacterium | reverse complement strand
TTGGAGATTTCGCTGGCGGTGGTCTGCACCTCGCGTTCGGAGTGGTGTGCGCGCTCTTTGAAGCGCAGCGCTCTGGCAAAGGTCAGGTCATCGACGCCGCAATGGTCGACGGCGTGATGTCGATCTTCCAGGTGTTCTACGGAATGACGCGCACCGGCTTTCACACTGGTCCAGTCGGAACCAATCTCTTCGATGGCGGCGCGCCGTTCTACAACGTCTACGAAACGGGCGACGGAAACCCCGTCACCGTTGCGCCGATCGAAGCAAAGTTTTATGCGCAACTCTTAGACAAACTTGGTATCGACCCTGCGTCCTTGCCTGATCAGAACGATATGAACGGTTGGCCCGAGATTCGGGCAAAGTTTGCCGAAGTATTCCGAACCAAAACTCGCAACGAATGGTCAGACCTTCTCGAAGGAACCGATGTTTGTTACGCGCCGGTGCTCAGCTTCGCCGAAGCGGAACAGCATCCGCACAACATCGCTCGCGGCAACTTCGTTCCGGTGGAAGGTTCGGTCCCTCAGTTACTTCCCGCGCCACGATTGAGCCGCACCCCAGGCGAACTTCGACCCACGTACGCCTATCCCGGTTGCGACACTGAATCAGTGCTGGCCGAGTTTGGCGTGAGCGACGAGGAAATCAGCCTCTTGGCATCCGCGACGGTTATCGCTTGGTGAGAGCCCGAGGAGGGAATCGAACCCTCGACATCCTGTTTACAAGACAGGTGCTCTGCCGACTGAGCTACCCGGGCGGGAACGTGGAGGTTAGGCGACGCGCCAGTGTCTCTCCACACCGCTCAGCGCAGGCTTAGTTCGTTGGGGTCTTTGCGTTCGGCCCGGTCCATGTTGCATTCGCAACATTGTCGAGCCAGTTATCGAGCGCCAGATCGTTGACGTTGTCATCGATGTTGTGCGTTCCCTGAGGAGGTAGGTCGTACCAGGTCTGACCTGGACCTGATGCCGCCGCCCACGCGTTGATCTCAGGCATCCCTTGTGTTGAGATCAATACCAAGGTGTCGAGACCGCCATAAGCAAAATATACAGGTGGCAATGTGACGCCTTTGGAGATCGCCGCCTTCGTGTAGGAGATCGGCGAGAACTGATTCACAACAGATTCGTTGCACTGCGGCATTCCCGCCGTGTACGGAGGATTCTGCAGCGAGCAACCAAGTAAGGCTTCTTGGCCTGGCGGCGCGAGAGGGCCGCCCACGAGATAGAGCGTGTTGAGATCAGTCGGCGCAACCATCGCAATAACGCCGTCGAATGACAGTTTCACGTTTTTGAGATTCGAGGGAAGCGCTGGGTCCATGAACTGTCCAGACGCCGCAGTGAGAGCTTCCATCAAGACGAGATGGCCACCGGCCGACCCACCGGAAATAACGAAGGTCGACATATCGAGGTCGAGGGTTTTGGCGTTCGCAACGATGTAACGCATCGCGTGATCGACGTCATTCATGAGTTGTGTTGCACGAATTCCTGGACCCGCAGTTGCTGTTGCCAATCGGTAGTTGATCGAGACAACGTCCCATCCGCTCGACAATTGCGGCTTCAATTGATCAAGCACGCCGTCGGAAGCGATCTTGGTCAACTGCGCGAGTTCCGCTGCGCGCTCTTGCTCTTCCTGTGCCTGAACGATTGCGGAGGTGTTCTGTTGCATAGAACCGCCTTCCCACGCCCCACCATGGATGTAAACGATCGTTCCCTGCGGATCACCTGAAGATTGGAATACTTCGAGCGTCTGATTCGGATCAGACCCGTAAGACACAACCTTTGGCGTCGACGCGTCGGACATGAGGTCGGTTGCCTGCACTGGTGGTGTCCAAGCGGGGACCGAAACCGGCGTGTTGGGAACCAACGTCGTCGAAGATGAAGCCGACGCCGAAGGAGCTGTGGTCGAAGTGGACGATGAACTCTTCGAACTACACGCTGCGACAAGCAAGAGAAGCGACGACGTGAGGACAAGTGCTGCAAAACGCAGGCGTCGAGACCAAAGAACTTCAGACACAGTGGATCAACTCAATTCGGTAGAAATTTCTGCTTCAAGTTCGTGCTTCAGAACTTTACCGGTGGCGTTATAAGGAAGTGATTCACGGAAAAGAATGTGTGTGGGGACTTTGTAACGAGCAAGTTGCTCGCCCACCCAGGCTTTGACGCCTTCGGCGTCGAGCGTTGAACCGGGTTTGAGCACGATAGCCGCGGCAACTTCCTGACCTAACTGATGGTGCGGCACACCAACGACAGCAGCCTCGGCAACTTCGGGGTGCTCCTCAAGGCGATGTTCGATCTCAATCGGATAGATGTTCTCTCCACCGCGGATGATCATGTCCCGCATACGGCTTTCAAGGAACAAAATGCCGTCGACAACTCGCCCGTAATCGCCCGTGCGATACCACCGCTGCGCATCGAGCGCCTTCGCTGACGCTTCGGGGTTGTCCCAATAGCCGAGAAAAACCACGGCGCCGCGAACGCAAATTTCGCCTACCTCGCCATCGGCAACAACGGAATCATTCTCGTCACGGATTTCGAGCTCACACATTGCTTCAACTGTGCCTACTGATGCCGGCCATTCGTCCATCGTGAGTCCCCCCAGTCGCGAACCAGAACCAAGCGTTTCGCTCATGCCGTAACCAACGCCCAAACGAGCCTGGGGAAGTTTGCGCGCCATGAGGCGAAGTAACTCTGGCGAATACGTTGCACCGCCGCCACCAACGGTCATAACACTCGAGGTGTCGTACTTGTCGAAATCGGGATGTTCAAGCAATCGCCAGAACTGGGTCGGTACCGCGCTCCAACCACCAACCGAATGTTCTTGGGTGAGTTGGAGATGCGTGGTCTCGCTCCACGAACCAACAGGCGGGAATACCAACTTCGAACCTGTGTAATGAGCAGTAATCAACGGCACGACGCCAGAAACGTGAAACAGCGGACCAACCATGATGCTTGAAGGTTGTTTCGCGGCTGGTGCACCAGGCGCCGGTGCAGGCTGCGGCGCGAGCACCGCTCCGACTGCGCCAGCAAGTGTTGCTGCCGATGGGAAGTGCACGAAGTTGCGATGCGAAAGACATGCTGCTTTCGGTCGGCCCGTCGTCCCACTCGTAAACAACAACACCGCAGGATCATCTTCATCAATCGCAACATCTGGAAGTGCCGGATCGTCTGCGCGCGCAGGACCAAGCAGGTGATCAAGTTCGGAAAGATCGTGAACCTCGACATCAGCGGAAAGTCCGGCTTCAAGCAGACGCTTCATCCGCGGACCATCAGCGAAGACAAGGCGAGGCTTCGATAGTTCCACACCGTGCAGCAATTCCGCTGGAGTCCACCAACCATTGAGACTCGAAACAATTGCGCCACTTGCAAGGGTCGCCCACCAACCAACGACATACGGCGCGACATTCGCCGCCGCGAACGCGACGCGGTCGCCCTTGACGACACCACGCTCAGCGAACCAGGCCGCTACTCGGGCAGTGGAAGCCTGAACATCGTTGAAACTCAGCGTGATTTCGGGAAACACAAGGTTGGGGAGATCCCCGTGTCGAGCCGTGAATGCGGTCAAGACCTCGCGAATGTTGCCCAACCGGTTCTTGAAAACCTTGCAGTCGACCCCGAGCACTGGCTCGGTAGCGATCTCAAATGGCGCGCCCGAGGCAAACAACGCGTCTGCTCCCGCCGGCGGTTCCCAAATCCACGTCGTTCCAGTCATTGCATTCTCCCCCACGCAGTCAGGAGGGTGATGGTGGTCGCCCAGAAGCGTGAGCGCAACTATCTCCGGCGATGGCTCGGGACCCTCGGCCCCGGTAGCGTCCGGGCATGAGCATTCTGGGGAATCGAGTCGTCCGGAAAGAAGATCCGGCCCTTCTCACATCAGGAGGTACCTACGTCGATGACATCGTCGTCGACGGGGCCCTTCACGTCGTTTATGTCCGTTCAATGGTGGCCCATGGCGAGATCACGTCGATCGATGTCGACGAGGCCCGCAACGCCCCTGGCGTTGTCGACATCGTCACAAGTGCCGAGCTCACTATCGGCGACATCAAACCGTTCATGATGCTGAACCAGCTCCTCACGCGCCCAGTCTTGGCTCGAGGACGTGTCCGTTACGTCGGCGATCCGATTGTCGCCGTTGTTGCCGAGACGAGGGCCGCCGCCGTCGACGCCGCTGAACTCGTGATTGTCGAAATCGAATCACTTCCAGCAATCATCGATCCCCGCGACGCGCTTTCCGAAGATTCAATCCAATTGTTCCCACACATCGGAACAAACATCGCGATGCACTCAGAGCACCACGGCGATCCGATTTCCTTTGATGATTGCGATGTTGTCATCACACAAACAACAGTGAATCAGCGTCTCGCTCCTGCACCGATCGAGAATCGCAGCGCGATTGCCTGGTGGGAAGACGGACGACTCGTACTTGAAATTGGTTGTCAGGGCACCCATCCCATTCGCAACACCATCGCGGAAATTTACGGACTTGAGCAGGATCAGATGCGAGTGATCTGTCCCGATGTTGGCGGTGGATTCGGAGCAAAAGCTCACGCCGCTCCCGAAGCCGTAGTGCTCGGCGAATTGTCACGACGCACTGGCCGACCTGTGCGATGGACAGAAACTCGTTCAGAAAACATGACCGGTATGGGTCATGGACGCGGGCAAATTCAAACAGTCACGCTCGGCGGAACGAAAGACGGCGATCTTCTCGCCTATCGCATTGAGATCATTCAAGACGCTGGTGGCTACCCAAACATGGGAGCAATCCTTCCGTATGCAACGCGCATCATGGCCAGCGGCGTTTACGACATTCCTGCAGTGCAGGTCTCATCCCATTCGGTGGCCACCAACACCACCCCAACCGGTGCCTACCGAGGTGCCGGCCGACCCGAAGCATCAGCCGCACTTGAGCGCGCCGTTGATCTTTTCGCCGATGAAGCAGGCCTCGACCCCGCCGACGTTCGCCGACGCAACTTCGTTCGACCCGACGCGTTTCCTTTCACTACACCAACAGGTACGACCTACGACAGCGGCAACTATGAAGGCTCTCTCGACCGGGCTCTTGCCGCCGCCGGTTATGAGGACCTGCTCGCTGAACAAGCACAGCGCCGAGCAGACGGCGATCCTCGACTTCTAGGTATTGGAATCGCCACCTACGTCGAGATCACCGGTGCTGGCGTTGGCAGCGAATACGGGTCTGTCGAAGTGCTAGCCGATGGATCGGCCCGCGTTGTCACTGGCTCAAACCCCTACGGCCAGGGCCACGTCACGGCTTGGTCGATGCTGGTCTCCGATCAGACCGGAATTCCGCTTGATCGCATTGAGGTCGTCTACGGCGACACCGATCTCGTTCCCACCGGAGAAACCACGGGTGGATCGCGATCGCTGCAAATCGCCGGAAGCGCTGTTTTCGATGCCACCGAGAAACTTGTCGAAATGGCACGTCAGCGCGCGAGCGAACTTCTCGAAGCGAACCCTGCCGACATCGTTCTCGACACCGACACCGCTCGTTTCCATGTTGCCGGG
>JAPLAE010000088.1 GCA_026393455.1 Actinomycetota bacterium | reverse complement strand
CTTTTCGAACTTGGCACCGTTTACCGGTACGAACGGGCGGGGACGCTTCATGGACTCATGCGAATCCGCGGCTTCACCCAAGACGACAGTCATATCTATTGCACCGAAGAAGAGTTGCAGGACGAAATCGCATCGCTTCTTGATTTCGGCATGAGTGTCTTGCGCGCATTCGGCTTTACCGAGTTCACCGCGAACCTCAGCACGAAAGATCCCGACAAGCATGTCGGTGGCGATGAAATCTGGGACAAGGCCACAAATGCTCTTCAGGGTGCTCTCGAGAAATACGGCCTCGAATACGCGGTCAAAGAAGGCGATGCTGCGTTCTATGGCCCGAAGATCGATATCGATATCAAAGACGCAATCGGACGCACGTGGCAGTTGAGCACTATCCAGTGTGACTTCAACCTTCCCGATCGATTCGACCTTGAATATGTTGCGGCCGATGGCTCGCGAAAGCGTCCGATCATGTTGCACAGGGCGCTGTTCGGCTCGATCGAGCGTTTCTTTGGGGTTCTCCTCGAGCACTATGCCGGCGCGTTTCCCGCATGGCTGGCACCTATTCAAGTTCGGATCCTTCCGGTTCGTGACGACCACGATGCTCATGCGCGTCTTCTCGTGGCCAGCCTTCGGGCACGCGGCTACCGCGCCGATATGGTCGAGGCCGATGAGCCGCTCGGTGGTCGAATTCGTAAAGCGAAACTCGAGAAACTGCCGTATGTGCTGGTCATCGGTGACGACGATGTCGCTCACGCAACCGTTGGAGTGAATCCGCGTGGGGGAGAGGTCGAGCGAAACGTGTCATTCGAAGCGTTCGTGGAACACCTTGCCGCCGATGTCGCCGGGCATTCCTGATTCATGACCGATTCGCCGCGTCTTGATCACCTGTGGGCTGGTTGGCGACTTTCGTACATCACAGCAGTCACACAACCGGACGACACATCGTTAGATCCCGATGAAAATGGATCGTTGTTTGAGCGCGTGTTGGCACTTTCCGATGACGAGGGAATGGTTGTATTCCGCGGAGCCAAGTGTTCGGTCCTGTTGAACGCCTACCCCTACACGAGTGGTCACCTTCTCGTGGTCCCCAATCGCGCGGTGGCTGAGCTTGAAGATCTCACTGACGACGAACTTGAAGAGATGTCGCACCTTTCTCGCGACGCTGTCGTCGCCCTCAAGAGCGCCTATCGATGTGATGGCGTGAACGTCGGTCTGAATCTCGGTCGCGCTGCAGGGGCGGGGGTTCCCGATCATTTGCATACCCATGTGTTGCCGCGTTGGGACGCCGATAGCAACTTCATGACTGCGGTGGCGTTGGCGCGAGTTCTTCCTGAACCACTCGATGCGACGCTTCAAAAGATTCGAACTTCCTGGCCTCGTTGAGCGTTCACTCTTAGGTGGCGTTCGTCACACGGACGAGTGAATGGTCTGACTGACGAGGACAGTGTCTGAATTTGCTGCAACACTGAAAGAACTCATAGGTACGGTCAGCCGACGTCCTGAGTTTCGAAAATCTCGATAATCCACCCCCCAATGGAGACATGATGACCCCCCGTTTGTTTTCTCGTCCGCTCGTTGTTGTCGCGGTCACCCTTTTTGCGTGCACAGCCATTTTCGTTTCTGCCTGTTCAAGTTCTGGTTCGTCGTCTTCCTCCGTCAAACAAAGTGGCGTGGTTGTGAGTAACGCATGGACTCCTGAGTCTGCGACTGCCGCTGATTACGGGTCGGTATACGTAACGATTGAAAACACGAACGCGATAGTGGACAAACTGTTCTCGGCCTCCGTTGCTCAATCGTTTGCGAAAAGCGCATCGATTCAAGAGGGCGCAGTGAATGCTGGACCTGGGGCGACGATGTCGATGAAAGACGTCACCTCGGTGACGATTCCTGCAAATGGGACGGTCACATTTGAGTCGGGTGGCTACCACGTGATGCTTGCTGGGTTTGCAGCGCCGTTGAAGAGTGGCCAGAAGTTCGATCTCAATCTCGGATTCATGAACGCTGGCATCATCAAAGTGACTGTCACGGTCAAGGCTTCCTGATCACCGGTGTGCGACCGTGGCCCTGTGAGGGCTACGGTCGCAGTTGATGTCTGAGATGAATGATCAAACAACCCCCGGTTCGGCGGCGCCGCTGAACGACTCTGAAATTCGCGATGCACTCCCCGAAGATCTCAACGCGGCTGGATTCGTCGGACCGTATTTGTTTCCCAACAACAACCGTCGCCGCATTCCGGCGTATTTGTATTGGGCGATCTCCGCAATCTGCCTTCTGATCTGGCTACTGCGTCGAGGAAGTAATCCAGTCCTGATCAACCAAGGCGTAGTCATCGCCGCAATCGTTCTTGCACTGATCGGTCTGTACAGCTTCATCGCTGGATGGAATCTCAAAATCGACGAAAGCGACGCACTTGTCGCCGCCACGAAGCAGGTTGGCTTCCCCGTTGGTCACGCGTCGGCGCAAATGGGGTGGCGTGGACTTCTCAGCCGGCCAACATGGCGAATCCTGCTCTACAGCGCAGATGATCCTCCGGAAACGCGTGGCCTCGTGCTCGTCGATGGTGTCGATGGGTCAGTTGTCGAGTGGTTTGTTGAAGAGAACCCTGAGAACTGGGACGAACTCGACTCCTGATTCCAGCGAGTTGTTGTGGCTCGCGTTGTCAGTTAACGGCGGCAAGTACGCGTTCGATCTCGCGCAGGTTATTTGCTCCGACGTTGACAGCCTCTCGGGCAATCGCGAGTGCAGTGGTTGTTCCGCCACCAGCAACAATTGCTGTCCGAGACCAGTCGGCTGAGGGCATCGCTTCGATCGCCTTGGCAAGTGAGTTCGCAGCATCATCAATTTGGTCAAGAACTGAATCGAGTGTCTCGGTTGGATGCGACTCCCATGACCGGGCGGCGCTCTCGGTGACAGCGGGATGCAACGTCGGGTTCTCAGTCACTCTGATGTCGTGAAGTGCCTTTTTGAGGAGCACCCAGGTCCCAAGACTGTTGAGAGCAAGGTCGAGCGCTGAAACACCCTGCGGGCCAATCCGAAGCGCCTTCTCTGAGATCTGATCGTCAGCGATCGGGGCGAGGGCAGCTCGATATCGCCGAGGCCAGGTCCGCATAGCAACGACCGCATCAGAGGGAGAGACCTGTGAAGAACCCTGTTCAGCCATAGGGGCACGCTACCCGGGGGGTGTTCCGTTGATTGAGAGGGCCCCCTGCTAGCGTTTCGGTGTTCGAACGGTGCAGTTCTGCAGCGCCCACAAGGCGAGAGAACGGCCCAAACTGCCGCTGCAACCCCTGCGCGGCCCACGCTCTACTGGAGGTAGCCATGCTTGACGGACGCTGGCGGACCAATATCGAAAAGGCATTGAAACCGGTCGGAGCAAAGTTGCTCAAGATCGGATTTACTGCCGACCGCCTTACTGCACTCGGTGTCGTGATGTCGGCGTGCGCCGCGGTAGCAATCGCTGCGGGATTCTTACCGCTGGGTCTTCTTCTCCTCGTGCTGACCGGCCTGCCTGACGCTCTCGATGGTGCAGTCGCGAAAGCTGCTGGTACTGCCGGTCCTAGAGGAGCGTTCTTTGATTCGGTTGCCGACCGGGTGTCTGACACGATGCTCCTCGGTGGCGTTGCGTGGTATCTCGCCGACACCCACGGCGGGCTCATGCCCTTGCTGCCGATGGCCGTACTCGGAGCATCGCTGATTATCTCCTACGAACGAGCGAAGGCCGAGGCGCTGGGTTTCAACGCAAAGGGCGGCGTGATGGAACGCGCCGAACGGGTCATCCTTCTCGGACTTGGACTTTTGTTCCCCGTGCTGCTGATCCCCATCCTTTGGGTGATGTTGGTTCTCACGATTGTCACTGCCGTCCAGCGATTCGCCAAGGTGTGGATCCAGGCCTCACAGGAGCGACCCACGGTTGCGCCGACGCGTCGAGCATCTCGGCGTCGTGTGGCGCGAGTAACTCGTGCTGGGTCATCGCAGTGGCGGCAGAACCTTCAGGCGCGTCGACGCCGTTAGGCGCTCATGGCGCTCGATCCGGTCACCGCGGCCTATCGCGCGGGCGCAGCCTTCTCGCGGTCGGTGCCGCGCCCAATTGCCGATCTCACAGCCAAAGGTTTGAGTCGCGTTGCGGCATCGGTATCAAAAGAGCGTCGGATGTTGGTTGCTCGCCACCTTCATCGTGCTGATCCATCGCTTGAGGGAAAAGCGCTTGATCGGGCAGTCGATGCAACCTTCGACAGTTACGCCCGTTACTGGATCGATTCATTCCGTCTTCCTCAGATGTCTCCCGAGGAAGTGGACTTTGGTTTTTCGTTCGACAATTTCGGTTACATCGCTGACGCTTTGGCCACCGGTAACGGCGTAATCGCAGTCCTTCCTCATCTCGGCAGCTGGGAATGGGCTGCCATTTGGCTTACGCAAGTTATGAACGTGCCGGTCACGGCTGTGGTGGAACCAGTTGAGCCACCAGCGTTATTCGATTTCTTTGTTGATTTTCGACGCGAGTTGGGCATGAACATTGTTCCGCTCGGTCCAAATGCAGGTAGCGAAATCCTGCAAGCGCTTGCTGCGAATCACGTTGTTTGTCTGCTTGCTGATCGAGACATTCCTGGTGATGGAATCGAAGTCGAGTTCTTTGGCGAAATCACAACGATCCCTGCGGGTCCAGCAACGTTGGCGTTGCGTACCGGGGCGGCTCTCATCCCGTGTGCGGTGTACTTCGACGAACAATCTGGACATCATGGGGTTGTCGAACCACCAATGACTGTTGTTCGGGAAGGTCGATTGCGCGATGACGTGCGTCGACTGACAATTGAATTAGCCGGCCGGTTGGAAGCGTTGATTCGTCGAGCACCGACTCAGTGGCATCTGCAACAACCAAATTGGCCAAGTGACTACGACGCGCTCGAAGAGTTGGGGAAACCCTATCCAAGGCCAGAGCGTGGACCGTCTTCGCTCGCTGCACGCGGCGAGAACTGAAATGCGTATCGGCATTGTTTGTCCCTACAGCCTGACGCTTCCCGGTGGAGTGCAGGGGCAGGTTCTTTCTTTGGCGCGAGCGCTGCGGACTCGCGGACACGATGTACGTGTTCTCGGTCCATGTGATGGCCCACCGCCCGATACGGGAGTCACTCCGCTGGGCGACAGCCTTCCCACTGCAGCTAATGGATCGGTTGCCCCCATTGCGCCCGATCCTTCCGCGCAGTTGCGGTTAATCCGTGCGTTGCGCGACGAACGGTTCGACGTTGTCAATATTCACGAACCGTTGGCGCCCGGTGTCACCAACACTGCGCTTTTGTTTAAGTCCCAACCAATTGTGGGAACGTTTCACGCAGCGGGGGAGAGTGCTGCCTATCGCTGGTTACCTCCCGTGGTCCGCTGGCTTGCTCGCAAAATCGATGTGCGTTGTGCGGTTTCTGCCGATGCGCGCGACATGGCGGTTCAAGCCGTCGGCGGTTCGTATGAATTGCTCTTTAACGGTGTCGACCTCTCTGCCTATTGCGGCCCACTGACCATGGCCCCGGAACCCCGAACAATTCTTTTCCTCGGTCGTCATGAGCCTCGCAAGGGACTTTCGGTGTTACTCGACGCAATGGGAGAACTTCCCGCTGGAGTCCGGCTTGTGGTCGCCAGTGATGGACCTGAAACCGAGGAGCTGCGCCGTCGGGTTGCTGGCGACACTCGTATCGAGTGGTTGGGTCGAATCTCAGAAGCCGAAAAAATTCAACGCCTACGAACCTCAGATGTCTTCTGTGCGCCATCGCTGGGGGGCGAGTCATTCGGGGTGGTCCTTCTCGAAGCAATGGCAGCTCGTACCGCTGTTGTTGCTAGTGACTTGCCCGGATACGCCAACGTTGCTCGTGTCGATCGAGATGCGCTCCTCGTCCCGCCTGGTGATTCTCATGCGCTTGCGGGGGCATTGCGCTCGGTGCTTGATGATTCTTCGCTACGTTCATCACTGGTGTCTTCCGGCGCTGAACGTGCCCAGGGCTTCTCTATGGATTCTCTCGCGGAACGCTATGAAGCGATCTTCGAGCGTGTGGCCATACGCCGGTAGTATGACGTTGTCCTATTCCCTGAGCGAAGGCTTTGTGTGACATCCACCCTCGAGCAATCGACGCCTCGTTCCACAAGTTATGGCGCTGCTGCAGCGCTTCCGCTGGCACTAGCCGGACTCGTGCTTACCGCTGCTCTCGCGGTTGTCGGCGGTCTCATAGGACTTGTGATTGGTCTGGTCATCACTGCTATCGCTGTCGCTGTGCGTATGCGTACGTTCGCCGCCGGGATAGATGCGGCGATCATGGCGCAACTCGGTGCCGCCCCAGCCGACGGACCCGAAGCTGCAGGGTTGCGCAATTTAGCGGAAGGGCTTTCGGCGACTGCTGGTGTTCCACTTCCCGGACTTTTTGTTCTCGACACTCCTTCAGTGAATTTGCTGGTGGTTGGTACAGATTCTGAACACGCAGCGATCGTTGCAACCTCTGGAATGTTGAGCCAGTCGAGTCGAGTTGAACTTGAAGGCGTTGTAGCTCGTGCCTTTGTTCAATTGCGACAAGGCGACGTCTTCGCCGCCACGATGAGCGTGCGACTCGAATCGGCGCCGGCCACGCGGTTCTTTGCTGCTCTCCTCGGACACCGTTCAAATCTCAATGACCCTGATCGCGATGTATTGGTCGATCGTGCTGCGGTCATGCTGACTCGTTATCCGCCGGGGCTTATCGGCGCTCTTGGTGCTTGCCTGCGTGTCGGAGCGATGGTGTCGGCAGGGTCGCCGTCGCTGCGTCGTCTCTGGCTCGTTGACCCGATCACTGTTGACACCGATGCCCTCACTCACCGTATGGAAGCGCTCCGATTGTTATGACAAGAAAAAAATTGGCACTCATAATTGGCGGCGCAGTAGCGGCGTTACTCGTTGTCGGTGGTGCGGTGTTCGTGCTCACGCGATCGGATTCGACCAAGGCGGCCGAATCCGAGCCGACAACCTCGACAACCTCGACAACAGCGCCTTTGCCCGTATGGCCACTCACGGGTGTCGCTAATGCGAAGGCCAGTGGGCCCGCTCACCCAGCCATTGTCGTGAAGATGGACAACAGCGCCGATGCTCGTCCGCAGACTGGCCTTAACGAAGCCGACGTTGTCTATGAACTTCTTGTCGAAGGCATCACTCGTTACGCCTTGGTCTTTCACTCGAACTTGGCCGATCCGGTAGGTCCGGTTCGTTCCGCTCGTTCGAGCGATATCGACCTCGTCGCTGATCTTTCGACGCCGTTGTTCGTCTGGTCTGGTGCGAACGATGGGGTGATCGGCGAAGTCAATGCTGCTGCTCGCAAGGGCATTCTCACCGACGCTTCTTATAACGCCACAGCTCCTGCGTATTACCGGTCGAATGATCGCGAAGCCCCGCACAATCTCTATGCGCACTTGCCGCAGGTGCTTCAACTGAAGGCACCGGAAAAGCAAGGCAATCCTGCTCCAATTTTCAATTTCCGCAAAGTCGTTACGGCTGTGGCCACGACAACGACCTCATCGTCGTCATCGACAACTTCGAAGAAATCAGTGTCGACAACAACCACGATTGCTCCGACAACGACGACCACGACACTTCCAGGTGCACTCACTCCGGGCTTTACGCTCGACTTTGGCGGCGTGGTCGTTGATTACGTCTGGAATCCCGCAACCAAGGGATGGTCACGACTTCAGGTCGATGGATCGCACCCACGAGCGAAGAGCCCGACTCTTGACACTGCTGGAGTGCAGGTTTCGCCTGCCAATGTCATTGTCCAATTCATTGACTACGGACAAAGTCCATCTGATAGCCGTTCTCCGATGGCGATCACCGTGGGTTCGGGCAAGGTTCTGATCTTCACTGACGGTCGTGTCATTGCTGGTACTTGGTCACGTCCGACCGCGGACAAGCCCGCCGTGTACACCGCCAACGACGGAACTCCGATCCTGCTTACGCCCGGACGCACATGGGTAGAACTCCCGAGGATCGGTTCGGGGCTTTCGGTGATCGACCAAGCAACGGCCGATGCCTACCTCGCAATCAAGGGCTGAACCGCTCCGACTTCGTTTCGGTGGGGCCTTCGCCCGTAGACTGCACACATGGCTGATCTGACCAACGGGATCATTTCTCGAACAACTGGCACCGACCTCGTCAAGCGTGGACTCGCTGACATGCTCAAGGGCGGCGTCATCATGGATGTCGTTGATCCAGCGCAGGCGAAAATCGCCGAAGATGCTGGCGCAGTCGCGGTGATGGCCCTCGAGCGAGTGCCCTCCGACATCCGTCGCGATGGTGGCGTTGCTCGAATGAGCGATCCCGAAATGATCCAAGGCATCCAGGAGGTCGTCAGTATCCCGGTGATGGCCAAGGCGCGCATTGGTCATATCGCCGAAGCGCAGATCCTTCAGGCTCTGCGGGTCGACTACATCGACGAATCCGAAGTCCTCACGCCGGCCGATGAAGCCCATCACATCGATAAATGGGCGTTTGACGTTCCGTTCGTTTGCGGCGCGACCAATCTTGGCGAAGCGCTCCGTCGCATTTCCGAAGGTGCGTGCATGATCCGCTCGAAGGGCGAAGCCGGTACCGGCAATGTTGTCGAAGCCGTGCGTCATCTTCGTTCGATCCTTGGCGACATTCGCAAGATCACCACCGCCGATCAGGCAGAACTATTCGATTGGGCCAAGCGTCTGCAAGCGCCCCTTCCGCTTGTTCAGGAAATCGCGGAAACCGGCACCCTTCCTGTCCCGATGTTCTGCGCTGGTGGTATCGCAACTCCTGCCGATGCAGCGTTAGTTCTGCAGCTTGGCGCTCAGGCCGTTTTTGTTGGTTCAGGCATCTTCAAGAGTTCCGATCCGACCCTCATGGCCAAGGCCATCGTCGAAGCCACCGCCAACTACCTCGACCCCGACATCCTCGCCAAGGTCAGTCGTGGCCTTGGCGACGCAATGCCCGGTCTTGAAATCGGAACGCTCGAAACCAAACTTTCTGAGCGGGGTTGGTGAGCCGCACTGCGGTGAGCCGTTCCTGATGTCTGCTTGTGGATCGGAGCCCCCAGGTGGCTCTTCCCCGTATCGGAGTACTTGCGCTACAAGGTGCGGTTGATCTTCACTTCCACGCACTCGAACGTTTGGGTGTTGAGAGCGTTGAAGTTCGAAGGACTGAAGATCTCGCTCGCGTCGATGGCCTCGTTTTGCCCGGGGGCGAATCGAGCACCATCTCGAAGCTGTTGGTCATTAACGAGTTGTTCGAACCACTGGCTGAACGATTGAACGAAGGAATGCCCGCGTTCGGGACGTGTGCCGGGATGATCATGCTCGCTTCGGAAATTCTCGATGGGCGTGACGATCAGTTGTCGTTCGGGGCCATCGACATTTCTGTTCGACGCAACGCGTTCGGTCGTCAGATCGATTCATTCGAAACTGATCTCAGCGTTATCGGACTTCCCGAGTCACCGGTGCATGCAGTCTTCATTCGCGCCCCAGTCGTTGAGCGCGTTGGCCCGGGCGTTGAAATCCTCGCAGCGGTGGAGGAAGGACGGCCGGTGGCCTGCCGACAGGGGAACGTGTTGGTGACCTCGTTCCACCCTGAATTGTCGCCGGATCTTCGGCTCCACGAACTCTTCATCAAGGGGATGGCAGGATGACTGCGCTCCTCACCTTTTCTCACCAGTAAGAGAGGCACCAATGTCTGGACATTCCAAATGGGCGACGATCAAGCACAAGAAGGGCGCAGCCGATCAAAAGCGCGCCAAGGTATTCGCCAAACTCATTCGGCAGGTCGAAGTTGCTGCACGCGAAGGCGGCGGCGATCCTGCAATGAATCCCGCGCTGCGCACCATGTTTCAGAAGGCTCGCGACAGTTCGGTCCCGATCGACACCATCGAGCGCGCCATCAAGCGCGGCACCGGTGAACTTGAAGGCGTTACCTACGAACAGATCACCTACGAGGGTTATGCGCCCCACGGTGTTGCGATCCTCATCGATGTTCTCACCGACAATCGAAATCGTACGGGCAGTGAAGTTCGTACGGCGCTCAAGAAGACCGGTGGATCGCTCGCCGAGCCTGGAGCAGTGGCGTGGCAGTTCGAACGCAAAGGCGTCATCATCCTTCCGCGCGCCGCCGAAGAGGACGACATCATGATGGCGGCGCTCGATGCTGGTCTCGAAGACCTTGCCGACGAAGGCGACACTTGGAAACTCGTGTGTGCACCTACTGATCTGCCTGCAGTGCGTATGGCGCTTGAAGAAGCCGGTATCGCTATCGACTCTGCCGATTCGACAATGGTGTCGACAACAACAGTGATGCTTGATACTGCAGAAGCAGCGAACTCTGTGCTGCGAGTTATTGATGCCTTAGAGGACGATGACGATGTCCAAGACGTCTACGCCAACTTCGACATCCCCGATGAGCTCATGAGTTCCATCGATCTCTGATTTTTAATGGGGATTCACTGCAAGTGAGATTTTCAAAGCCGTGACGGGCAGATTCGGCTAGAACAGTTCCCGACGTGCGAATGTCGCCGTGTGTTGGGAGCCGACGTTGACTAGATTTCGTAGACATTGGTTCGACGTCGGGGTTGTGCTTGGTGCCGTTCTGGTTCTTGTATGGCTAATCGTCCGGCCGAACTTCTCTACGGTGCAACTCATTTTGTGGGTCAGCCTGATCACGCTCTTTCTTCACCAGTTTGAAGAGTGGCGCTGGCCTGGTTGGTTCGCCGGAATGCTGAATATTGGGCTCTTCCGAAGCGATGATCCCACTCGCTACCCGCTGAATCCAACCTCAGGAATGGTCGTCAACGTGGTTCTGGGCTGGAGTGGGTACGTTCTTGCAGCGTTGTTGTGGTCTCACGCACTTTGGTTAGGCGTTGCGACGCTGATGGTGTCGATTGGCAATTGTGCATTTCATTTGGTCTTCATGCCGCTACGGCTGAGAATCCCGTACAACCCGGGCATGGCGACGTCATTGTTTTTGTTTCTTCCAACAGTCATTTGGTTCTTCGTTGAAACTTCGAGCCAAGGACTGATGACTGGAGGAGACCTTCTCATCGGGATCCCACTGGGAATCGCGCTGAATGTGGTTGGTGTTATTGGAGTCATTGAGTTGCTGAAGCGACTAGACACCGAGGCGTTCCCTGAACGGATGATCGAACCAGCGAGGCGGCGGTTACTCGACCGTTGAGTGCTCAGCAACGGAGCAACGTCGGCTGGATATTGCTCCTAGAAGATCCAACGGAAGAGCGCGACTAGGGCTGCAATAAGTGCGATGAGGAGTAACAATCCTCCGCCGTACCAAGCACAACCCAGTCCGGTGAACTTCAACCAGTCTTTGCTGTGATCTTCTTTTGGTTCATATGGCGTTCCCATTGGACCTCCTGCGTGGTCGAAGCGAAGGGTACATCGCCGAATCGCTGTAAATGGTTCGGATCAATGAGAGGGGCGAATCACCTTCAACGTTGCAGGAGCGATCTCGCTCGTGGTGACAAGTCCGGATCCATCGGGAAGGAAAGTGATCGCCTCGCCTTGGGGCTCGGGGAACGGCATCGTGCACCCCGTGGAGGCGAGGGCGGTTATGACGTCGTTGTTGACGACGCGTGCGAGTCGGATGGATCCGTATGTGCGTATCGCTGTTAGGCCATTG
>JAPLAE010000023.1:8651-28077 GCA_026393455.1 Actinomycetota bacterium | reverse complement strand
CTCATCCAAAGCAGCGACACTCTCGACAGAGCCGGGAGCCATCGTTGCAGCAAGCCAAAGCTCAAGTCGCGTTGCAGCGATCGGCATGATTTCGTCATCCCATTCCCACGAATCGCGGTAGTGATGAGAAACGATGGCGAGTCGGATTGCCCGGACGTCCCACGTCTTTCGCAATTCACTGATGAAGACAAGATTGCCGAGTGACTTCGACATCTTCTCGCCATCCATGCGGACCATGGCTTGATGCATCCAGTGACGCACAAAGGGCTGACCAGTGGCGGCTTCGCTTTGAGCAGCTTCACATTCGTGATGCGGGAAGATCAGATCAGAACCACCACCGTGCAGATCGATAGTGGTGTCGAGTTCACGTAAGGCGAGAGCAGAACACTCAATATGCCAACCAGGACGGCCAGGGCCCCAAAGTGATTCCCAACTTGGCTCGTCGGCTGCTGAAGGCTGCCACAGAACAAAATCGAGTGGATCACGCTTATTGGGATCGTCAGGGTTCCCGCCATGCTGCCGAGCAAGGTCGATCATTTGCTCGCGGTTGTAATGCGAAATCTGACCAAATCGTTCGAACGAGCTCACATCAAAATACACAGAGCCGCCGCTCTCATAGGCATGACCCTGATCAAGCACCATTCCGATGAATCCGCGAATGTCGGCGATTGCGCTCGTCGCGCGCGGCTCGCTCCAACATTCGACCACGTTCAGCGCTTCCATGTCGGCGTCGAAACGAGCCGTCTCGGCAGCAGCGAGGTCGAGGTAGTGAACACCGAGTTCCCGGGCTTTGCGTAACAAGTCGTCGTCGACATCGGTGACGTTACGAACACAACGCGTCTCGTGGCCCAGATCTCGCAATCGCCTCTGAAGAATGTCGTAGGTGACATAGGTCGCGGCATGTCCGAGATGCGTCGCATCGTACGGAGTGATACCGCAGGTGTACATGAGCACCACTGGGCTGGGCTCAAATGCAACAACTTCACGACGAGCGGTATCGAAGAGGCGCATCGGGCCGGTCGGAGCTGCCATTGTCATCGAAGTTTTTCGGGGTCGATTCCAGTGAACTTTACAGCCACGCGGGTTTTGTACTTGAGGTTGAGTTCAAGAAGCACCGCAGTGAACGCCTCGATGGGCGCGGCCTGCGTGAGATCGCCGGCGTCGAGGGCTCGCATATCTGGCATCTCATTAATGAGGTCCATTGAAATTTTCTTGGCCGCCGGATGGTCTGAGCACACCAGAACATCGCTTTCAATCGGGTGATTGAGGTCGGCAAGTTCTTTGGCCGGCACATGGTGAAGCGCACCCACAACGAGAGAACGCGGGACGGCGGCTTGAACGCTGGCGGCGACTGATCCACGTGGCGGAACCAGTGGCTGGAATTCGTGTCCGACACGAATAAGGGCATTGGCCATGCAAATCACGACTTTGCCATCGAGTAATTCGCTTACCGATTTCGCGGTGGTCCATGCCGCATCCCAAGGAGTCGCAATGACGATGAGTTCTGCAGCGGCAGCTCCGGCATTGTCGGAAGCCGTGATGTCGAGATTGTGATCAGGCCAGTCCGCCTTGATCGAACTGGCGACCTCGGCGGCTCGTTCTGCACTTCGAGAGCCCAAGATGACCTTGTGACCAGCTGATGCCAGCCTGATCCCGAGCGCACTTCCAGCTGGGCCAGTGGCGCCCACGATTCCGATCAACATTCAGCGAACGGTAGCGGACGATCGTGCCCTCTCGGTGCTGTTCCCCCGAAAGTCGCGTTCGGCAACGTAACGTCTCTTCGTTGACCGCGATTGGAGGACCCATGGGATTGCTTGAAGGCAAGCGACTGTTGATGACCGGAGTGCTCAATGACTCCTCGCTTGGTTTTGGCGTAGCCCGTCTCGCCCAGCAGGAAGGCGCAGAGATCGTCCTCACCGGTGTCGGCACCGCGATGAAGCACACACTCAAAGCAGCAAAGAAGTTCGACGTCGAACCCGAGGTCATCGAACTCGACGTTTCCGTGCCTGAGCATCTCGATGCCGCTCGCGATCACCTGACGAAGAAATGGGGTCGAGTCGACGGAGCTCTTCACTCAATCGGCTTCGCCCCTGCCGTTTGTCTCGGCGGAACGTTCATGGACGCCACTTGGGAAGACGTGTCTGTGGCGATGAACATCTCTGCGTATTCACTCAAGGCCCTTGCCGACGTGGTTGCGCCGCTGATGACCGAAGGCGGATCGATCGTCGGCCTTGATTTCGATAACACCGTGACGTGGCCTTCGTACGACTGGATGGGCGTGGCCAAGTCCGCGCTCGAATCGACTTCGCGCTATCTCGCTCGCTACCTCGGCCCGCAACAAATCCGCGTCAACCTTGTTGCGGCAGGGCCGATCAAAACCGTCGCGGCGCGATCGATACCTGGTTTTTCGAACTTTGAAGATGTCTGGGATGAACGTGCGCCGTTGGGCTGGGACGTTCGAGACTCAAGCGCAGTAGCGAAAGCATGCGTTGCCTTACTTTCGGATTGGTTTCCTCAAACCACAGGCGAAGTCGTGCACGTTGACGGCGGCTATCACTCCACCGGCGCCTGAGAGTTACTCCTCGATCAGAGTTTCTCCGGTTTCAAGTTCTTCTGCGACATCTCCGACGAGTTCTTCGAGAATGTCGTCAAGGGTCACAATCCCTGCGGTTGATTCATCGTCGTTCGCAACGAGCGCGAAATGGACTCGTGATGTCCGCATGTCGAGCAAAAGTTCCTTCAAGTGCTGTTCACACGGGACCCGAAGTGCTCGTCGCATGAGCAATGGCGAGAAGGTTTGGTCGAGGTCTTCTTCAGAAACCGACAGCAAATCCTTGGCGTGGATGAAACCTCGGGGATCATCAATTCCACCGTCGCCAACGACCAACAGCCTGGTGTGCCCAAGAGTTCGAACTGCTTCTTCAAGTTCGCGCGGAGTGGCTTCGATGGAGACAGCAGCGACATTCGGGCGATCGATCATCACCGAGGCCACAGTGCGCCCCGCAAATTCCAAGACACCGGCAAGCAACTCCGCCGAGAACCCCGTGATCGCACCTTCCTCCTTCGAAACCGAGACCAACACGGCCAGTTCTTCTGCAGTGTGTAATTCGGAGAGCTCATCGCGCGGTTCAATGCCACAAAGGCGAACCCCAAGGTTGCCCATCCAGTTGAGGACGATGACCAGCGGACGCGCAACAAGGAGATAAAGCCGATTCGGCCGACTCACGATCTTGAGAACCGATTCAGGGTGCGTCAACGTCAGATTCTTGGGAACCATTTCACCAATCACCATGTGCGCAAACACGATGATGAGGAGCCCCAGCACTGCGGCGATCGGATGAATCCATGTGTGGGGAATCCACGACACATGTTCTGCGAGGCTCACGAGAAGGTGCGCAACCGCAGGTTCTCCGACAAGGCCAAGCACCAGCGAGGCCACAGTGATCCCGAGCTGAGCCCCCGCCAGTTGGATGCTCAATTCCTTCATTGCCGCCAACGCACGAATCGCCGAACGATCGCCACTCTCGGCGAGAGGCTCAAGGCGACTCCGCCGTGAACCGACCAAAGCGAACTCGAGGGCAACAAAAAAACCGTTGATAGCCAGAAGCACAACGATGACGAGGAATGGCCACATATCAGGCCCCCGTCTCGTCATCGGCGGGCGTTGCGCTTTGCACGATTTGATTGGCTTGTTCCGACGCTGTTGTGCGCACCGTCACCTGAGCAATTCGCCGACGGTCCATCTCGGCGACCTCGAAGGACCACTCTCCCCAAACGACGACCTCACCAGCGATGGGCAGGTGTCCGAGTTGATCGAGAAGAAAGCCCGCGAACGTTTCGTATTCCCCTTCGGGGAGAACGCAACCGATTTGATCAGCGACCTCATCGGGATGAAGCCCACCCGGAAGTGACCATTCGTCTCGGCGGCCCGGGATCGTCATTGCCGGCATCCGGCGATCGTGTTCGTCGCCGATTTCGCCAACAATCTCTTCGAGAATGTCTTCAAGAGTGATGATTCCTGCAGTTCCGCCGTATTCGTCGACCACAACAGCAAGATGAGAGTTTGCCCGTCGGAGATCAATAAGAACGTCAGCAAGGTCTCGACTCTCCGGGATAGCAAGAACCGTACGAACAAGCGTGGAGACCGGTGTGGTCGCTCGCTCCTCTCGTGGAACGCCGTGAACTGAACGAACGTGCACTGTGCCCAAGATGTCATCAATATCGGTTCGGTAGACAAGGAAACGAGAATGGCCGGTACGAACTGACGCTTCAACCAACGCTTCAACGCTGTCAGTGCTCCGAAGCGCCGTCACCGCCGTTCGCGGCACAAGAACGTCTTCCGCGCTCTTGCGCTCAAAGCGAAGAGACCGAGTCAGGAGTACTGACGCCGAATCGTCGAGTGAGCCACCGCGGGTCGACGCGCTCACCAAGATCTGCATCTCTGAAAGGGTTCGGACATGCGACAGTTCTTCTGTCGGTTCGACGCCAAGTAATCGAACTGTTCGGTTCGCTGCCCCGTTGAGGATTCTGATCAGCCCACCGAAGATGATTCCGTACACTCGAACGAGCGGACCGAGGAGATACACCGTCTTTTCTGGTCGCGCGAGTGCCAGACCTTTGGGCACCAACTCTCCCACCACCATCTGCACAACCGTTGCGATGAAAATGGCGATGGCCAGCGAAACCCCCGTGACCGCGGCTGTTCCAAGAACCGGTTCAAGAAGAGGACGCAATAAGTCCGCAATTGCCGGCTCAGCGAGAAGGCCGATTAAGAGCGACGTGACAGTGATGCCAAGTTGTGCTCCTGACAGATGAAACGACAAGTGCCTCAACAGACCCTTGGCCAGTTGAGCGCGACGACGACCCGAATCCACATCGTTTTCGACTTTGGCTCGATCAACAGCGACAAGCGCGAACTCGGCTGCGACAAAGAAACCGTTCGCGATGATCAAGATCACGACTGCAACGAGGCCCAACACGCTATTCACGCGCCCGTACCCCATGCCCACCATCGGCCATGTCGATGTTCTAGACCAAGTTTCATTTCAAAGCACTCAGAAAGATTCGTTTCAGTGAGAACCTCTTCGAGTGGGCCGGCCGCGAGAACTTTGCCTTCGCGAAGTAACAAAACGTTGGTGAACCCCTCGGGAATTTCTTCCACGTGATGCGTCACAAGCACCGTTGCCGGCGTGTCGTGCCCTGAAACCAACACACCGAGACCACGCACGAGATCTTCACGCCCGGCGAGATCGAGGCCCGCCGTGGGTTCGTCGAGCAGCAGCAAACCTGGTTCAGGCATCAGCGTGCGGGCCAAGAGCACTCGCTGACGCTCACCCGAGGAAAGGGTGGCAAAACTACGATCTGCGAGTCGGCCAATCTCCATACGCTCAAGGCAGTCTCGAGCACGCTGACGATCGAGCTCGTCATAGGTATGCCACCACGGCTCAAGTGCTGCGTTCTTCGCTGTCATCACGACATCCGACGAGGTCAAGTCCGAACGCAGCTGATCGGCCATTCCCGTGCTCGCCAAACCAATGCGCTTGCGAAGCGAACGAACGTCAGTGCGTCCGAGTTTCTCGCCAAGAACCTCGACATCACCCGAAGTTGGATGCAGGTAGAGCGAGGCTATTTTCATAAGCGAGGACTTTCCCGACCCATTACGGCCAAGAACAACCCAGCGCTCCTGTGCGGCGACTTCCCACGACACATGATCGAGAATTGGGCGACCTTCGCGTAGCAGCGTGACATCGCGCAGCGAAAGGGCCGGCGGGTCGGTGCGACCCATAACGATCTACTTGTCGAGCAGGAGTGCGAGTGCGACCGAAGCGAAAATGAAGATCACCGCAGCAACCACTGTGAGTCGATCGAGATTCTTCTCAACCACTGTCGAACCTGCTGCCGACGCGCCAAGACCGCCACCGAACATGTCGGAAAGGCCGCCACCCCGACCGCTGTGAAGCAGCACGAGGAAGATGAGCGTCAGTGCAGATAGCACCTGAATGATGAGAACAGCGATCAACACGGTGTGGGACGTTATCAGGAGAGCCGGAATTGGACGATTCGGGCGAATTCCTCGGGATCAAGCGCTGCTCCGCCGACGAGTGCACCGTCGATATCGGGTTGACTCAGGAGTTCAGCGGCATTGCCGGCCTTCACCGAACCGCCGTATTGAATGCGAACGGCCTTGGCCGCGTCGGCACCCTTCATGTCCTTGACCTTGGCTCGGATCCAGGAACACACCTGCTGTGCATCTTCAGCACTTGCAGTGCGACCTGTGCCGATAGCCCAAATGGGTTCGTAAGCAAGGACCATCGAAGCAACCTGCTCCGGCGTCAGCGCTTCGATGCCAGCGTGAATCTGTCCGGTGACTTTGCCGCGGGTGGCTTCACCTTCACGCTCTTCGAGCGTCCCGCCACAACACAAGATTGGAGTCATGCCGTTTTCGAAGACGGCTTTGACCTTTTGGGCCACAACGATGTCGTCTTCGCCGAACAACTCGCGACGCTCGCTATGCCCCACGATCACATATGACACGTTGAGTTTGAACAGCATTCCTGGCGCAATTTCGCCGGTGTACGCGCCGTTCGCTTCCCAATGGCAGTTCTGTGCGCCGACAGCGATCGGTACCTTTTCGCTTTCAAGGAAGGTCTGCACTGTGCGAATGTCGGTAAAAGGCGGATGCACCGATACATCGACAACTTCGTAGTCGTCCTTTGAAAGTAGATACCGAAGTTTGTCGAGAGTTGCTGTGGCCTCGAAGTGATTGAGGTTCATCTTCCAGTTACCGGAGATGAGGGGTTTGCGGTCAGCCATTTGTTGCTCCTCGTAATGCTTCAAGCCCGGGAAGATCACCGTTCTCAAGTAACTCGAGCGATGCACCCCCACCGGTTGAAACGTGATCTACCTCGTTGGCAAGTCCGAATGCGTCGAGAGCCGCAGCGGAATCGCCACCACCTACAACAGTAAAACCGCGCGCCTCTGCCATGGCTTCGGCGATGACGCGGGTTCCGGCAGCAAAGCGGGGATCTTCGAACACTCCCATAGGGCCATTCCAAAAGATCGTTTTTGCTTCAGCGATGATGTCGGCGAACTCCGATGCGGTGCCGGGGCCAATATCGAGCCCCTTCCATCCGTCGGGAACATCGGAACCGAGCTGGCGAACCTCTCCCCCAGCTTCGGGGTTCATGATTTCACCACCCGGACCAAGCCCGGTCACATCGTGAGGGATGTGGATCGTGATGTCGGCATCAAGAAACCGTTTGCAAGTTTCGATCTGGTCGACCTCGAGCAATGAATCGCCGACCTGATGGCCCTGCGCAGCAAGAAACGTGAAACACATCCCGCCACCGATGATGAGCGCGTCGGCCACAGTTGAAAGCGCATCGATGACGCCGAGTTTGTCGGACACCTTTGACCCACCAAGGATGACCACGAATGGACGCTTCGGATCAGACCGCAGCGGCAGCAATACCTCGACTTCACGCTGAAGAAGGCGACCTGCTGCCGAAGGAAGAAACTTTGGAGGACCAACGATCGACGCATGAGCGCGGTGCGAGGCACCGAATGCGTCGTTGACGTAGAGGTCTTGACCTTCAATCAGTTTCTGAACAAAAGCAGGATCATTCGAGGTTTCGCCCGGATCGAAACGGAGGTTGTCGAGGAGTTCAACCCCGGGCGCCAGTTCAGCCAAACGACGTCGAACTGGTTCAACCGAATACTTCGGATCGGGGGCGCCCTTCGGCCGGCCGAGATGCGTGCATGCCGTGACCGTTGCACCGCGGGACGTCAGGTAGTCAATGGTGGGAAGCGCAGCGCGAATACGAAAGTCGTCAACGATCTCGCCATTGGCGATCGGCACATTGAAGTCGGCGCGAAGAAGAACTCGGCGACCACTGACGTCGCCGAGGTCCTCCAGCGAAGGAACGCTCATCGGGCGGTACTACTTCGCCGCGCGGGCCATGACCTGCACGAGGTCGACCAGGCGGTTGGAGTAACCCCACTCGTTGTCATACCAACCGAGCACCTTGACGAGGTTGCCCATGGCCATGGTGAGTTTCGAGTCGAAGGTGCACGACGCCGACTGACCGACGATGTCGGAAGACACGATCTCTTCGTCGGTAAAGACAAGAACTTTGGATAGCGGACCACTTGTTGCTGCGGCCTTGAACGCTGCATTGATCTCATCGACAGTGACGTCACGTTTGAGCACACCAACGAAGTCGGTGATGGAACCGTCCGAAACCGGTACGCGAAGCGCAGTGCCGTCGAGCTTGCCCTTCATTGCTTCAAGTACGAGGCCCGTAGCGCGTGCGGCTCCAGTCGACGAAGGCGTGATGTTTGCTGCTGATGCACGGGCACGACGCATGTCGGTATGCGGACCATCAACGAGGTTCTGATCGCCGGTGTAAGCGTGCACCGTGGTCATGAGGCCCTTTTCAACGCCGAAAGCATCGTCGAGAACCTTGATCATGGGGACGAAGCAGTTGGTCGTGCATGAAGCGTTCGAGACAACCTTGTGCTTGGCCGGGTCGAAGGTGTCGTCATTCACGCCAACAACGAAGGTTGCATCGGCGTTTGTGGCCGGAGCCGAAATGATGACGTACGGAGCGCCTGCTTCAAGATGAGCTGCGGCCTTGTCGCGGTCGGTGAAGAAGCCCGTTGACTCGACCACGATGTCGACGCCGAGTTCCTTCCAGGGAAGATCCTTGGGATCGCGAATGGCAGTGATCTTCAGAAGCTTGCCGTCGACAAGGATTCCGTCGTCGGTTGCTTCAACGGTTGCGTCGAGGCGACCCATGACCGTGTCGTATTTGAGCAGGTGGGCCATAGCCGGCACCGAACCCAAATCGTTGGCAGCAACGATCTCGATATCAGCGCCGGACTGCCTCACCGCCCGGAAGAAGTTGCGGCCGATGCGACCGAAGCCATTGATGCCGACACGGATAGTCATTGTGGGCACTGCCTCCTGGGTTGGCCGTCGACGTTCGACGGCTTTAGTGACGAGATGAACTGACGTTACGCCAGTCGGCGCACGCGTTTTGCCGGTCTCACTCCAGCCTGACCGATTCTTTGTGAATCGGCGACCGCGATGATGTCAGCGGTCGAGGTCGCGATGGGTGACCCGAAGGTGAAAACCCCGCTCGCGGAGGACTTCTGCCACCGACTCAGCAATCGCCACCGATCGATGACGACCCCCGGTGCACCCAAAAGCCACTGTTAGATAACTCTTTCCTTCAGCCACATAGGCCGGCAACAGGGTCTCGAGCAGGCCATTGATCTGCGAAAGAAACTCGGCGGTGAGCGACTGCGCGAGCACGTAGTCACGGACCGGTTGATCGAGGCCAGTCAGCGGACGCAATTCCTCGACCCAATGGGGGTTCGGAAGGAATCGGCAATCGATGACCAAATCCGTGTCGAGTGGAAGTCCGTGCTTATAGCCAAAAGACAGCACCGTGGTCTGCATGCCACCAGCTGGGGCATCAGCGGCAAAGAGATCAAGCATCCGGGCACGCAACTGGTGCACATTGAGTTCGGTGGTGTCGATGACGACATCGGCTTCGGCCTTTACCGATTGCAAAACTCGACGTTCTTCTTCGATCGATTCGCCGAGGGTGCGGTCTTCCGCTGCCAGCGGATGACGACGACGCGTGCTTTCGTAACGCCGCACAAGTTCGTCGGTCGCCGCCTCAAGGAAAACAATCCGCAGTCGGTTGCCCTGACGGCGCAGCGCATCAAGAGCCGGCAAAGCCTCAGAGTGATACGGCCCAGTGCCCACCACGAGGACGACGTTGGTCATCGTCGCACCCGGAGCATCAGCGAAATCAGCGACACTGCCGATGAGCGCCGGAGGAAGATTGTCGATGATGTACCAGCCGAGGTCTTCGAGCACATCCGCGGCTTGAGAGCGTCCTGCACCCGACAAGCCCGTGATCACCACGAAGTCGCTCACAAGACAAACGCTAGCCCCGGCGCCTCTAGCCTCACACCATGGACAACATCACCGCCCTCCCCATCGCCGCAGCCCATTTCGAATCGGTTACCGCTCTCGTCACGTCCGAAGACCTGGCGAAGCCCACTCCGTGCGGCGACTGGACTGTCCAACAACTTCTCGACCACGTCGTGGGCGGCAACACGATGTCCGCCGCGCTCATGGGTGGCGCTTCTCGTGAAGATGCAATCGCGCTCCTGACGACAGCGGTGGTTGGCGCTAATCGGTTGGGCGCCGTCCAAGATTCCATGCGGGCCCAGTCGGCCGCATTCTCTGATCCCGCCGCCCTTGAACTCATCGTGCAACATCCAGCGATGGACATGCCGGGTGCACAGTTGCTCGGTTTCCGAGTCGGAGATCTGCTCGTGCATTCATGGGATCTGGCTCGAGCAATCGGCGCAGACGAAACACTCGACCCCGAGGTTGTTGCCGTTGTTGCCACCAACATCGAGCCGATGCGTCCGTTCATCGGACAGGTCGGGATGTTTGGCGAGGGTCCAAGCGAAACGCTTGACGACAACGCCGATGCTCAAACTGCGCTGCTTGACCTCATGGGCCGACGCCCGTAACCAACAGCAATTCGGTCGTTACGACCGGCGCGCCACCAAGGTGAGCAACCGCGGAATCGTCGTTACTTCGGTGTATTCCGGAGCTCGATCGATGAAACCTTGCGGAGGGGCGGGCTCGATCATGCGTTCAAGGACCAGACCCGAATCGGCCATGGCGTTGACATAGCGACTGAGTGGTCGATGCACGAAACGAATGAAGACATTCTTCTCGACCTCTTCAATTGTTGCCTGTTCGGTGAGATACGGACCGATGCGCCAGTACTGCTCAGGTGGGTCAAGGATCTGATCATCGATCCAACCAGAGCCCGGCGTTTGCAATAGAGGATGGTTGAGGCAGAAAACAAAGCGACCACCCGGGCGCAGAACCCGAGCGACTTCGGAGAGTGCCGCATCGACGGCGTCGATGTGTTCGAACACAAGACAACACACGACCGCATCGAACGACGCGTCCTCGAACGGTAACGATTCCGCTCCTACAAGTTGGTATTCGGGGCCACCACCTCGACGAATCGCTTCGTCGATTTGGTTCACGGTCGGATCGATACCGATCACGCTTGCGCCGTGCGTTGAAGCGATTGCACGCGCAACCTGCCCTTCACCGGTACCCACTTCAAGCACACGTTCGAACCCCGCAGTCCACTCGAGAATGAGCGGAATGATTTGCTCGGTGTATTCGGGATCGACGCCGTCGGTGAACTCGCGTTGCCACCAGTCGGCATGCGCCTCCCACAGTTGGGCATTGGCATCAGGTTCAGACACAACAACTCCGATTCAGCGCAGATCTCGACGAGACGGGCTATGGATCTTGTCCCAAACTGCCTGCGCAACCGAATCGGGAAGCCAAGAGATCGCCTGCAGTTCCTCGATCGTCGCTTTCTTGACTGCTGTCACCCCACCGAGTTCCTTCACCAAGCGACTGCGCCGAGCTTCGCCCAACCCTGAAATGCCATCGAGTACCGAGGTTGTCATGCGCTTGCCTCGCAGCTCTCGATGAAACGAAACCGCGAATCGGTGAGCCTCATCACGAATGCGCTGCAGCAAATAGAGCGCTTCGCTCCCCCGCGGAACCTCGACTGGTTCCGATCGATGAGGCAAGTACACCTCTTCGAAACGCTTCGCCAGCGATGCAACCGGGATTTCTTCATCAAGGCCCAGTGCTTCAAGCACCTTCATGGCGACACCAAGTTGACCTTTGCCACCGTCAACCAAGAGCAGTTGGGGCGGATAGGCGAACTTTCCCGACCGTTCGGCAACGGGCTTTCCTCGCTCTTCGATGTAAGCGGTGAGTCGACGAGTCAGGACCTCTTCCATCGCTGCGAAATCATCGTTGCCTTGATCGCCTTTGATCTTGAATCGGCGGTATTCACGCTTGTTCGGCAAACCGTCTTCCATGACCACCATTGAACCGACGTAGTCGCTTCCCTGGATATGGCTCATGTCGTAGCACTCTATGCGAAGCGGAGCTTCGGGGAGACCGAGGTGCTGCTGCAGATCGTTCAATGCGCGCGCTCGGCTGTTGTGGTCAGCGGCGCGTTTCAAACGGTGTCGCGAGAACTCCTCGGTGGCATTACGCGTCACTGTCTCCATCAGGTCGCGCTTATCGCCCCGATGAGGAATACGCACGGTGACTTTCGAACCGCGCTGTGCGCTCAAGAACTCTTCATAGAGTCCAGGATTCGCGCTCTCAAACGGAACAAGTACTTCTTTGGGGACACCAAGCGGCGGTGGGTCTCCATAAAGCCGTTCGAGGATGCAATCAATGAGTTCTTGGTCCGAAAGATCTTCTTTACGGTCGAGTACGTAGCCCTTGCGCCCCACTACACGGCCCCGCCGAACAAAGAACACCTGAACCGAGGCTTCGAGTTCATCGCCCGCCAAACCGACGACATCGAGGTCTTCGTCTTTCTCCAAGACCATCTGTTGCCGCTCAACAACTTTACGAACTGCGCCGAGGCGATCACGTAACCGGGCGGCGCGTTCAAATTCAAGTTCATCGCTCGCCAATTGCATCTCGACTTCGAGTCGAGAAATCACTTCATCGGTGTCGCCATCGAGAAAACGAATCAGATCGCGAACGAGTTCGTCGTACTTCTCAGTAGTGATCTCCCCCACGCAAGGACCACTGCACTTTTCAATGTGAAACAACAAACACGGACGTCCGAGTTTCGTATGTCGGGATAACTTCGTATCGGAACACGTACGAACTGGAAATGTGCGAAGCAACTGATCAAGGGTTTCGCGAATCGCCCATGCCGCTGCGTAGGGACCGAAGTAGCGAGTTCCCTTTCGCTTGTCGCCCCGCATCACTGTTGCGCGCGGCCAGTCATCATCGACTGTGACCGCAAGGAACGGGTAACTCTTGTCGTCACGAAGATCGATATTGAAACGCGGCTCGTGCTGCTTAATCAGGCTGTACTCGAGCATGAGTGCTTCGAGTTCAGTGCGCACCTGGATCCACTCAATGGATTCGGCCGTGGCTACCATCTGCGCGGTCCGGGGAGCGAGATTGACCGGATCTTGGAAATAGTTCGACAGACGTGACCGAAGGCTTTTGGCCTTCCCTACATAGATGACGCGGCCGTTGACGTCTTTGAACTGATACGAGCCGGGCTCGTCGGGAATCGTGCCGGCCGGCGGTCGCTGCACCATTGGGGTCATCGTAAGGGCCATCTGAGGCAAACAAGCCGCTCAGTGCCTACACTGTTGAAGCCGGCCTGGTATCCGGCGATCTATTGAGACCCGAGGCCGAAAACCCCGTGGCGTGGCGACCAGGCTGCCCCCACCGGCCACCCATCGGATCTCCCCGTCCTTTCAGGGAGTGCACCACAACATGCTTCGCCTCCAACTACCGCTCGGTGACCGATACACAGACGCCACACCCGCCGAACTCGCGGATCGAATCGCTGCGGCGAAAGCAACTCTCGGTGACCGCCTGTTCATACTCGGCCACCACTACCAGCGGGACGAAGTTATGGAGTGGGCCGATGCCCGCGGTGACTCCTTCCGTCTTTCAGTGCTCGCCCAAGAACAGCCGCAAGCCGAGTACATCGTTTTCTGCGGCGTGCACTTCATGGCCGAATCGGCTGACATCCTCACGGGTGACCATCAAGCCGTAATCCTCCCGGACCTCAATGCGGGTTGTTCGATGGCCGACATGGCCGACCTCGAGGAAGTGACCGAAGCATGGGAAACCCTTGCGGCGACCACAGACATCTCAAAGGTCATTCCGATCACGTATATGAACTCCTCGGCTGCACTCAAGGCGTTCGTAGGCGAACATGGCGGTGCGGTGTGCACCTCGTCAAATGCGCGTGCCGTTCTTGAATGGGCCCTCTCCCTCGGCAACCGCTCCGAGGACGGGGCTGGAGGCGAACAGGTTCTCTTCTTCCCTGATCAACACTTGGGGCGCAATACCGCCAGCGATCTCGGTTACTCCCTCGACGACATGCGCGTATGGGACCCTCGCCGCGAGCACGGCGGCCTCACCGAAGCCGAAGTCAAAGACTCCACCTTCCTGCTCTGGAAGGGACATTGCTCCGTTCATCAGCGATTCCGCCCCGAACACATCGCGGCATTCCGCCAAGCGAACCCCGATGGCATCGTCGTCGTGCATCCCGAATGCGCGCACGATGTTTGCGAGTTGGCCGATCAGGTTGGTTCCACCGATTTCATCATCCGTGCAGTTGAAAATGCACCCGTTGGCGCAGTCATCGGTGTTGGCACCGAAATCCATCTCACCAACCGTCTGAACAACGAAACACCAGACAAGACAGTCGTTTCACTCGACCCGCTTGTGTGCCCGTGTTCGACGATGTTCCGCATCGATGGACCGCATTTGTGTTGGGTCCTCGAGAATCTCGTTGCCGGCAAAGTTGTCAACCGCATCACGGTCGACCCCGACACGACTCAGTGGGCGAAGGTTGCGCTTGACCGCATGCTGCAGATCACCTGAGCTACTCGAGGCCAAGCAGCGGACGCAGAAATTGCCCGGTGTAGCTCTTCTTCGTAGCAGCCACCTTTTCGGGCGTGCCTTCAACGAGCACGGATCCGCCGCCGCTTCCGCCCTCAGGACCCAGATCGATTAACCAATCGGCGGTCTTGATGACATCGAGATTGTGTTCGATCACTAACACGGTGTTGCCTTGGTCCACGAGACGCGACAGCACGGTGAGAAGTTTGCGAATGTCTTCGAAGTGAAGGCCCGTTGTCGGTTCATCGAGGATGTAGACGGTGCGCCCCGTTGAACGCTTCGAGAGTTCGCTGGCGAGCTTGACTCGCTGTGCCTCCCCGCCGGAAAGCGTCGTGGCTGGTTGGCCCAGACGCACATACCCCAGACCGACATCAACAAGCGTTCGCAGGTGACGGGCGATCGCAGGTTGATTCGCAAAGAACTCCACACCTTCTTCGCAACTCATGCCGAGGATGTCGGAAATGTTGTGATCTTTGAAGGTGATATCGAGAGTGTCTCGGTTGTATCGGGCGCCCTTGCAAACCTCGCACGGAACGTACACATCGGGGAGGAAATGCATTTCGATCTTGATCGTGCCGTCACCTGAACACGCTTCGCATCGGCCACCAGCAACATTGAACGAAAAACGTCCCGGCAAATAGCCCCGCACTTTTGACTCGTGTGTCTGTGCGAACAGTTTTCGAATGTGGTCGAACACACCGATATAGGTGGCCGGGTTGGATCGCGGCGTGCGGCCAATCGGCGATTGATCGATATTGATGACCTTGTCGACCAGTTCCATGCCCTCGACGCTCTTATGGAGGCCTGGCGGAGTCTTCGAGCCGTAGACCTTCTGCATTAGAGCGCGATGCAGGATGTCGTTCACCAATGTCGACTTCCCTGAACCAGAGACGCCGGTGACGGCGATAAAAGTGTGCAGCGGGAACTCAACGTCAACATTTTTGAGATTGTGCTCGCGAGCACCACGAACAACGAGTTGATCAGTACCCGGAGAACGACGCAGTTCCGGAACGGGAATAGACCGACGACCCGACAGGTACTGACCCGTTATGGACTCTTTCGATTTCAGAAGCCCCTTCACCGGCCCCGCGTAGACGATATCGCCACCGTGTTCACCAGCGCCCGGACCAATATCGACGACATAGTCCGCGATCTTGATGGTCTCTTCGTCATGTTCGACAACAAGCACGGTATTGCCCAGTTCACGGAGTCGCATCAACGTGTCAATCAGTCGTTTGTTATCACGCTGATGCAATCCGATCGATGGTTCGTCGAGCACATAGAGCACGCCAACAAGGCCAGACCCAATCTGCGATGCAAGACGAATGCGCTGCGCTTCGCCACCAGCAAGAGTCGCTGCTGATCGTGACAGCGAGAGATAGTCGAGACCCACGTCAAGCAAGAAACCCATCCGAGCGTTGACTTCTTTCACTACTCGCTCGGCGATCATGCGGTCACGTTCAGAAAGCTTCAGCCCATTGAGAGCTGCAGCAGCATCGCCAATCGACATTCCGCAAATCTCGGCAATTGAATGACCGTCAATCGTGACTCCAAGACTGAACGGGGCGAGACGTGAACCCTCACAGTCGGGACATGGCACTTCGCGCATGTAGCCCTCGACCTGCTCACGCTGCGCATCGCTTTCGGCATCGGAATGCCGGCGCTGTAACCACGGAACGAGGCCTTCGAACTTCGCGTCGTAGGAACGTTGACGGCCGTAACGGTTTTTGTAGCGGACCTGGACCCGACCAGTGGCACCCGTTCCGTGCAGCAAAAGCTTCTGCTGCTTCTTGGGCAGGTTGTTGAACGCAACATCGGGATCGATCTCATAGATGTCGCAGACCGATTCAAGAAGACGCCCAAAATACTGCGTGCGAGCGCTCGCCCATGGTGCCAGCGCACCGTCGGAAACGCTGAGGTCAAGATTCGGGATGACGAGCTCGGCATCGACTTCAAACTTGGTGCCAAGACCGTCGCAGTGCTCGCATGCGCCATACGGAGAGTTGAACGAAAAGTTTCTCGGCGCTAATTCCTCATAACTCAATCCGCACGTCGGGCAACCGAGATGCTGAGAGAACGTCATCACTTCATCGTCCAACCCGGAATCGTCGCCGCGACCAACGATCTGAACTTCGGCCACGCCATCGGCAATACGAAGCGCAGTCTCAAGAGAGTCAGTGAGACGGCGATCGATGCCCGCCTTCTTCACGAGGCGGTCAACGACGATCTGGATGGTGTGTTGCTCGTAACGAGCAAGCTCAACCTTGTCGGTCAGTTCGTGAAGATCGCCGTCGATGATGGCGCGTGCGAATCCCTGCGAGGCCAAATCAGCCAACAACGTGTCATAGGTGCCCTTTCGACCACGCACGACAGGGGCCAGTACTTGGAACTTGGTGCCATCAGGGAGTTCAAGTACCCGATCGACAATCTGCTGCGGGGTTTGACGCTTGATGACCGATCCATCGACCGGGCAATGAGGAACGCCGATGCGCGCGTACAACAGGCGGAGGTAGTCGTAGACCTCGGTGATTGTGCCCACCGTGGAACGTGGATTGCGAGACGCTGACTTCTGATCAATGGAGATCGCGGGCGACAGGCCCTCGATGAAATCGACATCGGGCTTATCCATCTGGCCCAAGAACTGACGGGCATAGGCCGACAACGACTCGACATAGCGGCGCTGACCTTCGGCGTAGATCGTGTCGAACGCCAGCGAAGACTTGCCCGAACCAGAAAGGCCAGTGAAGACGATGAGCCGGTCTCGGGGAAGTTCAATCGAAACGTTACGGAGGTTGTGCTCACGAGCACCACGAATGACCAGTTGATCCACGCCGGGAGCCTACTGTCGGCGACTCTGCTCGCATTGGGCTGAAGCAGGAATCAGCCGACCTCGCGAAGTTCCCGACGAAGTTCCTTGATCTCGTCACGAAGCCGAGCCGCATATTCAAAGCGCAGGTCGGCTGCCGCTTCCTTCATTTCCTCTTCGAGAGTCAGCACCAAACGACCGAGTTCATCGGCAGGAAGTTCGGCAAGACCTGAGCGCACTTTGTCGCGAGCGGTGGATCGCTTATCTGCGCCCGGAACAGTGGCTCCAGAGGTTCCCCGCAATGTTGCGAGGATGTCGGTAACGGCCTTGCGAATGGTTTGCGGGTCAATGCCGTGCTCTTTGTTATAGGCCTCCTGTAAGCCACGACGACGATTGGTTTCTGAGATCGCTCGCTGCATCGAATCTGTGATCTTGTCCGCATACATGATCACTTGGCCCTCAACATTTCGAGCGGCTCGACCGATCGTCTGCACAAGCGCCGTTTCCGAACGCAGGAAACCTTCTTTGTCGGCATCGAGAATGGCAACAAGTGACACCTCGGGGAGATCGAGACCTTCACGGAGAAGGTTGATGCCGATCAACACATCGAACTCGCCGAGACGGAGATCGCGGAGGATTTCGATTCGCTCAATCGTGTCGACCTCGCTGTGGAGGTAGCGGACCTTCACGCCAAGTTCGAGCAGATAGTCGGTCAGATCTTCAGACATCTTCTTCGTGAGCGTGGTGACGAGGATCCGATCGCCAGCCGTCACTCGTTTATTGATTTGCTCGATGAGGTCATCGATCTGACCCTTCGTGGGCTTCACAATGATTTCTGGGTCGACAAGGCCGGTTGGTCGAACCACCTGCTCAACAATTGCTGCCGAGTTCTCGAATTCGAATGGCCCTGGCGTCGCCGAAAGGAAGACCACCTGACCAACGCGGCCCATCACTTCGTCAAATGTCAACGGACGATTGTCCGCCGCCGATGGAAGACGGAAGCCATGTTCGATCAGCGTTTGTTTGCGAGAACGGTCCCCCGCAAACTGCCCACGAACCTGCGGCAAGGCCTGATGACTTTCATCCATCACGACCATGAAGTCGTCGGGGAAATAGTCGAGCAACGTGAACGGAGCCTCGCCGGGTTCACGGCCGTCGATGTGGGACGAGTAGTTCTCGATGCCATTACAGAATCCGAGCTCCGCCATCATCTCGAGATCGTATTGCGTTCGCATCCGAAGACGCTGGGCCTCGAGCAGTTTGTTCTCGCCTTCGAACTTGGCCAGTTGCTGTTGCAACTCCGCCTCGATACGCGTCATCGCCGTACGCATACGTTCATCGCTCGCCGCGTAATGCGTTGCCGGGAATACAACGAGTTCCTCGAGTTCGGTGACTTTCTCGCCGGTGATGGGATCAACAACGATGATGCGCTCAATCTCATCGCCAAAAAGTTCTATACGAATCGCAGTTTCGTCATAGGCGGGGTGGACCTCAATGGTGTCACCACGCACGCGGAACTTTCCGCGGATGAGGTTCATGTCGTTGCGCTCGTATTGCATGTCGACAAGACGGCCAAGAATGGTGCGTTGCTCATGGGTTTCGCCCTGACGCACAACGAGCATCTGATCGGCATATTCCGCAGGATTGCCCAGGCCATAGATACACGACACTGATGCAACAACGATGGTGTCTCGACGGGTAAGCAGCGCCGAGGTTGCAGCGTGACGAAGTCGTTCGATCTCATCATTCACCGATGAGTCTTTTTCGATGTATGTATCGGAGGCCGGCATGTAGGCCTCGGGCTGGTAGTAGTCGTAATACGAAACGAAGTACTCAACACGATTCTCGGGGAAAAACTCTCGGAACTCGTTGGCCAACTGTGCGGCCAACGATTTGTTCGGAGCCATCACCAACGTCGGTCGCTGCAGCTTTTCGATTGTCCACGCGATCGTGGCGCTCTTGCCAGAACCGGTGATCCCCAAGAGAGTCTGAAACCGATTCCCGGCTTCGATACTTGCGGTGAGTTCCTCAATCGCCTTCGGCTGATCACCAGCGGGCTGGAAATCAGAAACAAGTCGAAACGGCGGCATCGG
>JAPLAE010000023.1:0-8636 GCA_026393455.1 Actinomycetota bacterium | reverse complement strand
AAGGGTCGGGGCCATTGCTCCCAACACTTTGTCGGTCGCCGTCTAACCTTGACCAGAAGGCCCGTGACCCTAGAAGAGGAACGAAACACATGCGCGACGCTTTGGGTTCGGTGCAATCAGTACTCGTGCTCGGGGGTAACTCAGAGATTGCATTAGCCATTGTCGACAGACTGGTCGCCAGTCGATGCAAGAAGGTCGTGCTCGGAGTTCGCTCTCCCGCTTCTGCCACCACCACACTCAATCGTCTTCGCTCCTCTGGAGTCGACGCCGACACCATTGTCTTTGACGCCCTCGACCCCGCTTCGCACGCCAAAGTCATCGATGCCGCCGCCGACCGAATCGGCGATCTCGACATGGTCATCCTGGCTTTTGGCGTCCTCGGCGAGCAGTCCGAGTTCAATGCCGACCCAGTCGCTGCTGCCGAGGCGGCACGAGTCAACTTCGTTGGTGCGGTTTCCAGCGGTCTCGCGACTGCAGCCAAACTTCGCGCGCAAGGGCACGGCACCATCTTGGCGATTACGTCCGTCGCTGGCGTACGTGCCCGAGCCGACAATTTTGTGTACGGATCAACCAAAGCCGGGATGGATGCGTTCGCTCAAGGTCTTGGCGACTCCCTCATTGGTTCCGGTGCTCGCTGCGTGGTCGTTCGTCCCGGCTTTGTTCACACACGGATGACCGAAGGAATGAAGCCTGCCCCCTTCGCCGCCACGCCCGACAAAATCGCCGATGCCGTGATCAACGGACTCCAAAAGAACAAAGAAATGATCTGGGCGCCTCCCATTTTGTCCACCCTCTTCACCATCCTTCGTCATCTTCCGCGACCTCTCTGGCGGAAGATCAGTGCAGGGTGAGATGACAACTAGTCACCCTTCCCGCTCGACGCTCCTTGGCGGAATCGTTCGAGAACTGCGTCCAAAGCAGTGGATTAAGAACGTGTTGGTCTTTGCCGCTCCACTTGCCGCTGGCGTTTTCAATAACCGCGACACCGACCTACATGCTCTCGGCGCCTTCGGTTGTTTCTGTGCGGCAGCGAGTGCGACCTATCTCCTCAACGACGCGATAGATATCGAGTCAGATCGCCTTCATCCAGTAAAGAAAAACCGGCCAATGGCCGCCGGCATTGTTCCGGTTGGACTTGCCTACGCGTTAGGCACCGTCTTGCTCATCATTGCCATCGGCGGATCATTCCTTCTTCGACGCGATTTCGGTTTCACAATCCTTGCGTACCTCGCGCTCACCACGGTCTACACACTTTGGCTTAAGCATGTTCCGATCCTTGACATCGTTGCCGTCGCTGCTGGATTTGTCCTGCGCGCGATCGGTGGCGCTACTGCAACTGGACTACCAATCTCAGAATGGTTTTTCATTGTCACAAGCTTCGGGGCTCTGTTTATGGTTACCGGCAAGCGTGCCGGGGAACGATCAGAGCTCGGCGAAGACGCTGCGGCTATTCGTCCTGCGCTTGCCGCATACACACCACAGTTCCTCAATTATTTGAAGGCAGTGTTTTCTGCAGGGACGCTGATTACCTATTGCCTCTGGGCGTTCGCATCTGCTCAGGAATCAACCAACGGCTCAGTGCTCTTCCAGCTTTCCATCGTTCCGTTCGCCGTCGCGATCTTGCGTTACGCTCTGTTGCTCGAACAGGGCAAGGGTGCCGAACCTGAGAACCTCGTCCTTTCCGACCGAACTCTGCTCCTTGCTGGTGCTCTCTGGGCAATCGTCTACAGCTGTGCCGTCTATGCATCCTGAACCGGCAGCTTCCCGAGCGGTCCCCTCCACATCCGAACTCTTCGGTTGGGGCCGCACTGCACCCACCGGTGCAGACGTTCGCCGACCAACTTCACCAATCGAATTGCAGCGGGCACTTCCAACATCATTCGAGCGCGGCCTGATCGCCCGTGGCCTCGGCCGCAGTTACGGCGATGCCGCGCAGAACGCCGGCGGGACCGTCATCGAAACCACCGACGTTGCCGCGTTCACCATTCATGCATCCGACCCCAACTCCGACACCGTTCTCGTCACCGCCGACGCGGGCGCAAGCATCGACCGTCTTCTCCATGCACTCGTACCTCAAGGCCTGTTTGTGCCTGTCACCCCTGGTACGCGTTATGTGACCGTCGGCGGGGCTATAGCGGCTGACATCCATGGGAAGAATCACCATCTCAAAGGCTCGTGGTGCAACCACGTTGCCTCGCTCCATCTGCAACTCGCCGATGGCTCGGTTGTTGAAGTCGGGCCGGATCGCGATCCCGAATTGTTTTGGGCAACTGCAGGGGGCATGGGACTCACCGGCGTCATCCTCGATGCCACCTTCCGCTGCCCCCGGATCGGCTCAAGCCAACTCCTCGTCGATACTGACCGAGCCGCTGATCTCGACGCCGTCTGCGAACTCATGCGTAGCGGCGATCACCTCTACGACTATTCCGTTGCCTGGATTGATCTCATGGCCACAGGCAAGAACATGGGCCGATCGGTGCTCACTCGCGGTCGATTCGCTTCTGCCTCAGAAGCGGCACCAAAAATCGGAGCCGACCCTTACGTCTACAAAGCCAACGAACTCGTAAGCGCTCCGCCGTTCATGCCTGCGGGCCTACTGAACAATCTCTCGATCCGCGCATTTAACGAATTGTGGTTCCGGAAAGCACCCGTCGAACGCCGCAACGAGATTCAATCGATTCCAACGTTTTTCCATCCACTCGACATGGTGCGTGGATGGAACCGCATCTACGGGCCTGCCGGATTCCTCCAATGGCAATTCGTCATTCCTTTCGACGCGACCAGCGCACTCGCCACAATCGTTGAAGAAATCAGTAGGTCCGGATGCACTTCCTTCCTCGCCGTACTGAAATCGTTTGGTGAAGGAAATCCGGGGCCACTTTCGTTCCCCGCCGGCGGCTGGACCCTTGCCCTCGACATCCCCACTGGCATTCAAGGACTCGGACCGCTCCTTGACCGACTTGATGATCTCGTCGTCGGCGTCGGCGGACGTATTTATCTCGCAAAGGACAGTCGAGTTCGACCCGAGCTGCTTCCCGAGATGTATCCGAGACTCAATGAATGGCGAGAAGTTCGCGAACGCGTCGACCCCAACCGCCGAATGATGAGTGATCTCGCCCGACGCCTCGGGCTCTAAATACCCTTAGCCAACGTTGCGCTTGGATTGAATCCAGGTCCAGCACTCGTCGATATGGGCCATGAGTTCTTCTTGCGTTCCATCGTTAGGAACGATGAAGGCAGCCACGGCACGACGTTCTTCGCGTGTTGCTTGCAACTTCATTCGAGCTCGCGCGTCGTCAGCGTTGAACCCGCGAAACTCCACCAACCGAGCGATGGCGATCTCGGGATCGGTATCGACGACGATGATGCCTTCGGTTTCGTACGCCTTTGATTCAACAAGCAGTGGAACATCAAGAACCACGACGTTGTCGGACTCGCGTTGCGCTTCGATGCGCCCGTCGATTTCTTCACCAACTTTCGGATGCACGATCGCGTTGAGGGCTTTCAGCTGTTCAGGATCGCTGAACACAATGTCGGCGACGGCCTGACGGTTCAACGTTCCGTCGGCAGCAAGGATTCCGTCACCAAAGAGTTCAACCATCGCCGCTAACACCGCTCCGCCTGGCGACTGCAACTCGCGAACGACTAAATCGGCGTCGATCACAATCGCTCCGCGGCGAGCCAGTTCCGCTGACACGGTCGATTTCCCCGAGCCAATACCGCCGGTCAATCCAAGAAGAAGCATCGCCGGAACGTACCAGAGCGCGTCTCGATGATTTTCCGCGCTTTTCGCTCACACTTTTGCGAAACCTGCCGACAACTACTCCATGACAACTACAACGACATTCCAGAACCGCCCAGCGCTCACCGATTGGCGAGGTTTCCCCGTCACAGTCACCCGAAGGGAAGAGGAAGTGCTCCAGGCCATCTGTGATGGCTGTTCGACCCCTGAGGTGGCCACACGGCTCTATCTGTCGCAAAAGACGGTGAAGAACCACCTCGCGTCGATTTACCAGAAGCTCGACGCGCGCGACCGCACACAGGCGGTGCTGACCGCCCTGCGATTGGGGATCGTCAAACTCGATTGATCACCGGCGTGTGCTGGCGAGCATCACTCAGCGGCAGCGTCTGGGGCTGCAGCCGATTCCTCGGCAACAGCGGCTTCCGCTTCGGCAGCAGCGGTTTCCGCAGCTGTCGGCACGGGAGGAATCGATGTGTCGCCCTGTTCGGCGTAGTACTCAGCCCACGCTTCTTGGGCTTCGGTTGACTCGCCACCGATGTAGTTGCCCTCGGTGTCATAGGCATGATCACCGAAGTGCTCCTGATACTCGGCAGCAACAACGCCACCTTCAGCAGCCTGCTTGATTGAGAGGCTGATACGGCGACGCTGAAGATCGAGATCGATGATCTTGACCCAGAGTTCTTCGCCAGGAGTAACAACCTGCTCGGGAAGATCGACATGATGTGCCGACATTTCCGAAATGTGCACGAGTCCTTCGATGCCATCGCCGACCTGCACGAATGAACCGAACGGCACCAGCTTTGTGACACGGCCGTACACGAGTTCGCCAACCTGATGGGCGGTGGCGAATTCCTGCCACGGATCTTGCTGGGTGGCCTTGAGCGAAAGGCTGATGCGCTCGCGGTCGAGATCAACTTCGAGGACCTGCACATCGATTTCGTCGCCAACCTGCACAACGGAGCCGGGATGGTCAACATGCTTCCATGACAGTTCGGAAACGTGGACGAGACCGTCCATGCCGCCGAGGTCGACGAATGCACCAAAGTTCACGACTGAAGACACAACACCGCGACGGTTCTCGCCGGGCTTGAGATTGGCGAGGAAATCCTCACGCTGTTCCTTCTGAGTTTCTTCGAGCCATCCACGACGTGAAAGCACAACGTTGTTGCGGTTTTTGTCGAGTTCGATGATCTTGGCGTCGAGGGTGCGGCCGACATACGGCGCAAGGTCGCGGACACGACGCAACTCGACGAGGGATGCGGGAAGGAAGCCGCGGAGACCGATGTCGATAATGAGACCGCCCTTGACGACCTCGATGACTGGGCCGCTGACAACGCCGTCTTCTTCTTTGATCTTTTCGATTGTTCCCCAGGCACGCTCGTACTGTGCGCGCTTCTTGGAAAGAACGAGACGACCTTCTTTGTCTTCCTTCTGCAGAACGAGTGCCTCGATGACCTCGCCCATTGAAACGATTTCGGAGGGATCGACGTCATTGCGAATCGAAAGTTCGCGAGAAGGAATAACACCTTCGGACTTGTAACCAATATCGAGAAGAACTTCGTCACGATCAACCTTGACCACGGTGCCTTGGACGATCTGTCCGTCTTCGACCTGCACCATTGATGCGGTGTACGCATCATCAAGTGACAATCCACCAAGATCGTCTTCAATAACCTGACGCGGTACGTAGGTACCGTCAGCGGCGAAACTTCCCATGCCTGCTGGTGCTTCAGCGACTGCGACGGCGGCGGCCGGAGTGGCCTCTTCGGTGGTGGACTGCTCGGACACAGGGTTCTCTCTTCGATGGACAGGAAGTAGGGGATAGGAAATCTCCCTCGCAGGCGCATGGGAGAACGGCAAGGCTAGACCTCTGTCCACAGGCCCCGCCAGCCCGCAAATGGGCCATCAGGCAGTCGGGCGGGTGGCCACCAGTAAAAACTCGGGTCGGTTGATCTCCGGTGTCCGTCGGGCATAGTCCCCCGGCGTCACTGACCACACCGCATCGGTCTGCAATCCTGCCCTCGATGCCAGTAACCGCAGTTCTCTTGGGGTGAAGCAGGTCGTCCACAGGTCCTTAAGGGTTTCGGTCCCATCGGGGGCCTTCAGCGGGGCCAGTTCATGGTTGACCCCGGCCTCGGCATCGAACGAATCGGTGTCCTCCAGCCAGTGCACCTGGAAATAGGAAGAAAAGGCCGACACCGCGACTCGGCCTCCTAGGACGAGCGCCCGAGCCATGCCATCGAGTACCGCTCCATCAGGGTCGGGCCCAACGGCAGCCGCTCCCCCGGCTAATCCAAATGCTCCCTGACACAGCGAGATCACCGCATCGAACTCAGCATCGAACGGGAGGGACCGGGCATCGAGTCGCTCAAACGTCGCGAGGGCCGGGGCATCTTCACGCGCAAGTTCAATAAAGGTCTGTGAGATATCGATGCCATGCACGGCGATACCGAGTTCCGCCAGTGCGTAGGCATGCCGGCCGGGACCGCACCCAACGTCAAGCACGCGCATTCCGGGTTTGAGTTCGAGTTCGTCAACAAGGAACGCGACTTCATTCGCCGTGCCCATCGTGAACGAGTACCGAAGGTAGGACGAGCCAAGGTGATCGGCGATGCCTTCAAACCAATGGCCTTCGCCGGACTCGCTCACATCAGCCTTTCGCCGCTGCCCAGGAGTCGCCATGCGAGAGGTGGACTTCGAGAGGAACTCGCAGATCGAATGCACCGGACATTGCATCGAGGACAATCGCCGTAACCGCATCGAGATCGGCAGGCGGAACTTCACAGATGACTTCATCATGCACCTGCAAGATGAGGCGACTTGTTGAACCCGCTGCGTCGAGGGCTTGATCGAGCCGAATAAGTGCGACCTTGAAGATGTCAGCGGCAAGGCCTTGGATTCCGGCATTCATCGCTTGACGTTCACCGGCTTGGCGGATTCGGAAATTGTCCGATGCAAGCTCTGGGATCTGACGGCGACGGCCAAACAACGTTTCGGTGTAACCGCGCTCGCGCGCTTCGGCGATTGTCTTATCCATGTAGTCGTGCACAGCGGGGAATGCGACGAAATACGCGTCGAGAATTTGTTGCGCCTCACCAATGGGGACACTCAAGCGTTGCGCGAGTCCGAACGCTTCCATCCCGTACGCGAGTCCGTAACTGACCATTTTTGCTTTCGACCGTTGTTCGATCGTGACCGAGTCGGGGTCGACATCGAAAACGCGCGCTGCAGTGGCGTTATGGATATCTTCGCCCGATTCGAATGCCCCGATCAGACCTGGATCTTCTGCGAGGTGGGCGATGCAACGAAGTTCGATCTGGTTGTAGTCAGCAATGAGCAGCGTGTAGCCCTTGGCCGGCACGAATGCTTTCCGGAATTCGCGACCGAGTTCACTGCGCACGGGGATGTTATGGAGATTCGGCGCATCGGAACTGAGTCGACCGGTTCGAGCGACCGTTTGATTGAACGTGGCGTGGATCCGACCATCGGACGCGATTTCGGCGAGAAGTCCTTCGCCATAGGTTGACCGCAGTTTCTCGACCTCGCGATAGGCCAATAAGTGCTCGATAATTGGGTGCTCGCCAAGGAGTTTCTCGAGTGTCGCAGCATCGGTGGAAAAACCTGTCTTGGTTTTCTTCTGCGGAGTTAGTTCAAGTTTCTCGAACAAGATTTCGCGCAGCTTGATCGTGGAGTTCACGTTGAACTCCTCGCCGGCATCCGTCCAGATCAGAGCGCGAAGCTCATCGCAACGGGCAACGAGTGAATCGCGCAACCGTCGAAGTTCCCCCTCGTCGACTCCGACGCCGAGTATCTCCATTTCAGCAAGGACTCGAACTAACGGAACTTCGATGTCGGCGTTGAGATCCAAGAGCCCCCGCGACTCGAGCGATTCACGCAACGGGACAACAAGGGCATCGACACCAAGTGCACGACGAGCCGAACGCTGCGCGACGACAGAAACATCGGCACCACCAAAGTCGAGTTGACCTTCCGCCTGATCGTCGTCCTCGGGAAGTCGAGCGTCGGCATAACGATCAAGTAACGGTTCGAGCGAATACTTGGTTTCAGCGGGATCAAGGAGATAGGCCGCAATCATTGTGTCGAGTGAAAGCGACCGAAGGTCGATCCCGCAGTCATTGAGGCCACGCATGAGTGCTTTGGCATCGTGAGCGACAAGCGGTCGGCCGCCATCGGAGAACAACGCTGACGCGGCAGCAGAAACCTTGGGATCGTTCAACGCCTCGGCCGGAATCCAGATGACATCGCCTGAAGAAGCGTCACGAACAAGCGCCACGCCTTCAAATGAGGATCGCCCTTCGTCGCCCAGCCATCCCCCGGCGGCAGCCAACGGATCGGTGGAACTCGCCAGTGCGCCAAAAAGAGCAACGAGTTCTTTCTGAGTGGATAGGTCAGTTCGTTCCGCCTCAAGGACCCGCGCCCCACCCGCATCAACTGCGTCGGAAGCCACGCCAAGGACGTCGACCAATCGATCGAATAACTGACGGAACTCAAGAAAATCGAACAACTGGCGAACTTCCGCCAAGTCGAAGTCGCCGATCTGGAGATCGTCGGGGTCGCGGCCAAGTTCTGGCGGAGTTTCGGTGTGAGTTCGTCGAGATGTTCGTAGATCCCGTCGATGCCGCCGTACTGATTGATCAGCTTCGCCGCGGTCTTCTCCCCTACACCGGGAACGCCGGGAAGATTGTCCGAAGGGTCACCACGTAATGCGGCGTAATGCACATAATCGGTGGGCTTTACGCCCGTGCGTTCGAAGATGCCTGCCTCGTCGTACAACGCGTAATCAGAAACACCGCGCTTGTTGTACAAAACCTTGATGTGCGGATCGTGCACAAGTTGATAACTGTCTCGATCGCCAGTGACGATAATGACATTG
>JAPLAE010000037.1 GCA_026393455.1 Actinomycetota bacterium | reverse complement strand
GTTTGATCCGTGGCGAGGACAAGAATGCCCGTCGGCGTTCGTCGAAGAGTTCTTGAGGTGGCGAGGGCCGGTGATGTCATTCCGGCGCACTGCAACTCAGGATCATGAGCGCAGCGGCGTGCACATCGCCGCCGGCGACAAAGTTTTGTTGTCATATGCGTCGGCAAATCACGATGATCGCCACTTTCCTGAGCCCGAAAGGTTTAATCCATCTCGAGATCCCCTTGATCATGTGGCGTTCGGCGGGGGAGGCCCGCATTTCTGCATCGGAGCACAACTCGCGCGCATGGATCTGAAACTTGTTTTCGGTGAACTTCTTCGAAAGATAGGCACTGTCGAGTTAGCGGGGAATCCTCAGCGATTGCGAGCAAACCAGTTCGCCGGCTGGCTTCACTATCCAATTCGAGCGACAGCGGTATGACCTCGTTCGACCTGCCAGCCAGCGATCAATCGATCTGTATTGGATGTGGGCTTTGCTGCGACGGAACCGTCGTGACCCACCTCGCGGTACGTGACGAAAGCGACTTGGGAGCACCGTTGCGAGGGCTCGGGGTTGAGATCATTGCTGCAGCTGATCCTCCTGTGTTTGCTCTCCCTTGCCCTGCAGTGAACGAAGGAATCTGCACCATCCATTCGTTGCATCGTCCATCTGCGTGCGCGCAGTTTGAGTGCTCACTCTCTCAAGGAGTGATCGACGAAACTGTGAAAGTTGAAGAAGCTCGATTGTTGATCTCCGCGACATTTGCACTGCGTGACGCATATCGTGATGGATCGGTGAGCGCTGATGTGTTTAACAAACACATTGATTCAGTATTCCGGCGGTAGCCGACTGCTTACTCAGACGTTCGAATCCTCTGTAGCTTTGCTCGAATCAAACTTTCCCGAATGTCTTGGGAGAGCGAAAATCGCGACGACAGCGGCGGCAGCCATAAAGAGCCCCAGTCCACGGAAGACGATCTGGCATGCCTCGGCGTAATCGAGCTGGATCGCATGAAAGACGTTGTCGGCGTTCGCTCCAAATTGCGAGAACGCCGAAGAAGCGTTCCCGCCACCCGAACCATGCATGGCGGCTGAAACTTGATCGGCCGTCGAAGCATCAATGCCCAGTGCTGAAAGCGAATGCAGAATCCTCGAATGCAGTGAGGTGGAGAGGATGGTTCCAAGAATGGCGAGGCCGAGGCTTGCGCCGTAGTTGCGTGCTGTTTGAGTGACGCCGGTGGCCTCACCGAAGTTGTCGGAAGGAACCTGATTGATTGCGTCGGTGTTGGCGGAGCCGATGAGCATCCCCAGACCAAGTCCAGCAAGCACGATCCACGGCCATTGCTGATTTTCGCTAAGGGTTGTGAGACGTGATGCCCACGCGAAGAACCCAGCCGCTGAAAGAAGGCTTCCCCAGATGACTGCGGGTCGGGCTCGACCCTTGTCGAGCATCCGACCGCCGAATTGGACTCCCGGCGCGAATCCAGCGAAGAAAATGAGGAGGTACATGCCGGCGTTTGCCGTGCTCCATCCAAGTGCAATCTGCGCGTACATGCTGGCGAAGAAAAACACTGGAACGAACGCACAAGAGGCGAGGAGGAGGACCACGTTCTGAGCCGCAAAGACTCGGTTCGAGAAGAACGACAGTCGGATGAGCGGAGTCTTCTGGTGACGTTCGAATTCGATGAAGAAGCCAATGATGATCAAGCCCCCGATGATGCAGCCGAGAGTTGGCAAGCTTTCCCAGCCCCACGAGGAGGCCTGTTGGAAGCCGACGACGCTAAGCGCCATTCCAGAGGCGATAAGAATGGCTCCGATCCAGTCGATCGATTCCTTCACGCGATCGTTTGGAACTTTGGCGAGGAACATCAAAATAAGTCCAACTGCCGCAACTGGGACATTTACCCAAAAGATTGCTCGCCAATTCCATTGCACGAGGTGAGCTCCAGCAAAGGGCCCGATGGCGGTGAGCGCGCCAGCGACGGCGAAGAAGATCGCGATTGCGCGACCTCTTCGCTCTATGGGAAACGAGCGAACAACGAGGGAAAGAGCGGCGGGGAACATGAACGCCGCACCGACGCCTTGAAGGATTCGGAAGCCAACGAGCCAGGTTTCGGCGATGTCCCCGGTAGGGGTGGCTCCACAAAGTGCTGAGGCGATGATGAAGATAAGCGTTCCACTCACCACCATTGTTCGCCGACCAACGACATCGGCAAGTCTTCCGCCGAGGGCGAAGAACGCAGCAAGGGCAACAAGGTAACCAGTGACCATCCACTGGACTCCAGTGGAAGAGAGGCTGAGTTCGTGCTGAATGTCCGGAGCGGCAATCGACACAATCGTCATGTCGATCTGCGTCATTGCAACCACGCAGATCATTGCTGCGAGAGTGAGTTTTTCTGACGAGCTTGACCTAGTTGTCGTTGTCATGATGACTCCTTTGTTAAGCATTCATCTGCTTTTAACCCGACGCCTTATTTGTATCTTGGAGAACATAATCCAATCACTGCATGAACGCGGTGAATCGCGACTGGGAAATGCTCGCGGGCAATCCAGTCTCCGGATTACAGCGGTTCGTTGTGATGTCGGCGTTGAAGTATCCGCTGGGCCAAGACACCGACTGGCCTACTTACAAAGAAGGCGCCGAACCAGAACCATGTCGCGACTCGAGTGTTAATCGCCGCAATTGGAATCGAAGCGGCAAAGACAATCGGTGTTGCAACTGATGAGGACACGGTTTTGTCGATCATTTCCTGGGTGACCGTTGGGTCCATGAGGTTGCCCCGCCAGGCGATAACGACCGTTGCTGCAGCGGTAAATCCAGCTAGCGCAATCGTGGCTGCGTACATGCCGACTGCCGCAAAAGAGTTCGTGTACTCCGACATCACCAAGGTCGGGAAAGGCAGGAAAACGATCGTTGCGAGATGAATGAAATTGCTGGCAGTTAATGCGCCATTCGTTCGGTCAATCAGCGCAAATATTTTACGGTTGACCGTCCAATAGACGCCGATCACGACAAAGCTGATCGCGGCAGACAGAAACACGTCTTGTTGATCGGTGATGGCGTTCCAGACCTGGTCCTCGTTAAGGCCAGTAGGAATGTGAAAGTTCAAAATCAGAAGTGTTATTGCAATAGCAAAGACGCCGTCGCTGAATGCCTCAAGACGGCCAGTGCCTTCTGACTGGCGAAGTAGAACTGGAGCTAACGATTCGACCCGATTCTGCTCAGGTGGTGTTGGCTTTTCCATTGCACGAGCGTAAGCGTTGCCCGACGAATGACGAGTAATGCTCCGGTGACCTAGGAACCGACTCTGTTACTTGCGTTCGAGGATGCGAAGAGGCAAACGACGAGGACCGCGAACCTGGCCTTGCGAGAACGTGGTCGGCTCCGAATTGTTGAGCTCAAACTTCGTGTAGCGCTTGAGCCACTCTTCGAGAGCGACCGTCATTTCCATGCGGGCGAGGTTGGAACCGAGGCAGCGGTGAATACCAAGGCCAAATGCGCTGTGGCGATTGATCTCACGATCGATCAATACCTCGTCGGCGTTGTCGAATGCGTTCGGGTCGCGATTCGCTGCAGGGAAACTAAGGAAGATCCAGTCGTCCTTCTTCATCGGACAACCTTGGAATTCAAAGTCGTCCTTAACGAGACGAGCCATTGAGACTGGCGCGTAGGCACGAAGGAACTCTTCGACGGCGGAAGGAAGCAGTTCGGGGTGAGCGATTAGTCGGGCCAGATCTTCGGGATTGTTGGCCAGGTGCCAGATCGATGAACCGATGGCCGACCAAGTGGTGTCGATGCCAGCGACGATCAACAGAATGATCGAACCGAAAACATGCTCATCGGAAAGCTTGCTGCCCGTGATCTCGGCATCAAGCAAATAACTGATGAGTCCGTCATCGGGGTTCTCACGGCGCTCATAAACCGCCGCGCTGATGTAGTCCTCGACGGGCTTAAACGCCTCGATGCGCTCTTCGGCTGGGAGGTCGACTCCTTCGAGAACGATCCGAACGAATTCACGGAACTGTTCGCCGTCTTCTTGTGGGAGTCCGCACAGCTTTGCAATGAGACCAACCGGAATGTGTTCGGCGTACTGAACGCTGGCATCGACGAATTCGGCATCGGCCATTTCATCGAGAAGGCGTGCGCAAAGTTCGCGTGTGAATGGCTCAAGTGCGGCGATTGGACGAGGCGCAAATGCTGGGAGGAGCAGTCGGCGGGCGATCTCGTGAAACGGAGGATCAGAAGAGATTGGGGGAGCAACGCCGATCGGCGCGGGCAGGGCATCGTCGCCAGGTCGCCCGTTGTTAATAACGACGGTGCGTGACGTGAAGTGCTCGGTGTCGTTAGCGATTGCTGCGACTGCTTCATAGGTCATCGGCGCCCAGAGGCCGCCATAGCGGTCGCTGTGGGCAACGGGGCAACGCTCACGGAGGTCTTCCATGATGGGGTAAGGGTCGGCGACCCATGCCTCGTCGGTGTGATCGAAATCAGTTGCAAAATCGGTGACGGGGGGTTTGATCATGATCAGTCGCCAATCACAATCGCGAACTCGGGGCAGTTGCCTTCAGCAAGTTTGGCCTTTGCGAGTTGCTCGTCATTGAGTTCGCCGGTAACGAGGACCAAAGCGGTTCCTAGATCGTCGCAGTCGAATAGGTCGGGGGCGAGGCTGTAGCAGCGACCGTGACCCTGACATTTCTCAGTATCGAGATGAATCTTCATGAGAACTCCAATTTGCTGAATAGCCTTTATTCTCGCACGCCGCCGACGATTCGGCTCGGTCGGATGCTTTTCGGCGCCAAGATCTACTGTCGTGAAATGAAAATCAATCCTCTAGTTGCAACCGTCGGTCTCTTGGCGGTGTCCTTTCTTGGTCTCAGTGGTTGTGGCGATTCGTCGCCGAAGACCTCAACGATGGTCCTGACTCAACCAGCGCCAACCCACCACGTAGAGGATTTCGGTCATGGGGTCGCGGATGTGGGCGACCTCAATACGTTCGAGGCACCGATAAGTGAGAACGGGTCAGAGGTGGGCTGGCTTACTGGCGAGCGTGTGCTCACCGAGGCACAGTCTGACGTTGCTTGGGCACTCGAGCACAGAGTTCCAGGAGCCGACGGAGCCCAGATTCGCAACGCAGCGGTGTGGCATCAAACAATGACGTTTCATTTCCATGAGCGAGGAACGATCGAGGTCGAAGGGGATCGGTTCCTCCTGATCGATGGTGCAGGTTCTGCGATACCCGCAATGGCCAACGCGGCGCAACAGCCGCTGGCAATTATCGGCGGAACAGGTGACTTCGTATTCGCTCGCGGCCAAGTCGTTTCTCAGCGCAACGAAGACGGAACCTACACACAGACCCTCACCTATCGACTGTCGTGACTTGCGCTGCATGCTTTGAGGTCAGTGAGTTCGACCGGATGGACGATAACGAAGCGACCCGCACACGTGTCATCGACGACGTCATCAGAAACAAGGCCACGAAGCGACCGACCGAAGAAGCCCGGCATCGATCACTCGACACCGGGACTTCGTTTTGGATACTTAGGTAGTTAGCTTCAGGTGGAGCTGGGGGGAATCGAACCCCCGTCCGTCTGGTGAGAACTGTCCGCGCTACGACCATCCCCGAGTCAGTGGCTTACGGCAACCACACCGCCGGGTCGGATGAGGCCGAAACCTCGCCGCCGGATCTTTCTCCGATGCCAACGGTCTTTCCCGTCGTCAGCCTTCTTTCAGGCTGTCACCCTCCGCTTCTGTTGCCGGGCTGCGGAGAGCAGGCCCCGTGCGCCATTACTGGTCACGATTTCTCTCTACCGTCTGAGTGATCAGGCGGCGAGAGTCAACTGCTCATCGGCGGTTGATTTTGTGCCCCCGTTTAAGGAGTCTGAGGCCACTCCGGTCGCACGATCCAGCCTTCGGTCCCTACGTCGAAACCGATCAGCCCCGTGATCGTCCCTGCACACGACTCACTGGCAAGCCACTGAGAACACAAGCAAGAAACTGAAGGCTAGCGGTGGAGTGCGACACTGCGCACGAACAGTTCGGGGACTACTGCGCCCGCTCAAGTACCTTTGCCCTGTGCGAGCCGGGGAACGAGTCATCAAATCGCTGCGATGGCTGGCAGCAATCGCCATTGTTGGGCTCGCAATCAGTCTGCCGATTTCGGCTCTGGCTCAGTCGTCACCGACCGCAAAGGCAGAGACAACTTCCTCGGCGAAACCAGTGCTTCGAGTTGCGGTGAAGCAGATCGAGCCGTTCATTGTCATTGGGGCCGACGGGTCTCACTCGGGATTCAGTATCGATTTGCTCAAGGACATCGCGAATGAGGTCGGCTTTGACGTCCAGTACGTGGATGTGAACTCGGTGGGAGCGCAACTCGACGCAGTGCGCGAGGGACGAGCCGATCTTGCGATCGGTGCAATCAGCATTACCTCGGCTCGTGAGAAGACCGTGAACTTCAGCACGTCAATGTTCGAGTCGGGAATTCAAGCAATGATCCCGTCCGGCTCAGGATCGATCTCAGGTTCGAAGATTCTCTCAGATATTTTTTCACCATTTCTTCTGGTAATTCTTGGACTGATGCTCGTCGGTTCATTGCTCACGGGAGTCTTTGTGTGGGCGTGGGAACGGCGGCACGGAAATGATCAATTCACCAACTCGGGCGCGCATGGGGTCTTCGACGGCATCTGGTGGGCGACAGTTACGCTTTTCACTATCGGCTACGGCGACAAAGTTCCGCACAAAGTCGTCTCTCGCCTCGTAACGATGGTTTGGATGTTTGTTGGCGTGCTTCTTGTCGCCACTATTACTGCTCAAGTCACTTCAAAACTGACCGTTGATCGCCTTGAATCGAAGATCACATCTGTTGCGCACCTGGCTGGAAAAAAGGTCATTAGCTATCCAGGAACGACTTCGTGGGACTATTTGGCGAAATACGGAATCGAAGCTCGACCTGTTGACGACATTGAAACGGCCTATGAAGAAGTTCGATCTGGAAAGGCCGATGCCTTCGTCTTCGACGCATCGATTATCCAGTGGCTGGTGGCGAATCGAGGCGGAGTCAAGGTCGCCGGTCCAATTATTCAATACGAGAATTATGGAATCGTGATGGCGCAAGGCAGTTCCCTCACTGAGCCCATTAATCAGGCCCTGCTTCATTTGCGCGAAGACGGATCGTACGAGCGTTTGAAGAAGTCCTATTTCGGTTGAGGTTTCGTCGTTAGTAGGCAACAGGGAGAGTTTCTCCCCGAAAGAGAATGTAGAACTCGATGGCAAATCACTTCTATGACATAACGGCCGAGTCCGCCGCTCCTATTGAGCTCGTCTTTGAAGTGATTGCTGACGCACCCGGCTGGTCACGTTGGAACAAGACGATCTCGCGAGCGCAGTGGGATGTTGAAGGAAGTCCTGCCCCGTGGGGAGTTGGCGCAGTTCGTGCTCTCGGGGCAAACGTGGGTCCGCTTTCCAGAGAACGCATAGTGGAATTCGATGCGCCTAACCATCAGGCCTATGTGATCGTGTCGGGTCCGATGCCCATTAAGGGATACCGGGCAGACGTGCGATTGACGTCTACGGCAAATGGCGGCACGCATATTTCGTGGAAGGGCTCGTGGACAACGCGAGTGCCCGGAGTGTCGGGGTTTCTGAAGAAGATGGTTCGTGGCTTCGCTAGCGGCGCTGCGCGTGAAGCGGAGAGGCTTCAGGGGGAAGCGATTTAACGGATCACCGTGATTTGTTTGATGGCGAGACGAAAATTTCCGACCTGTTCATCAATGAGATAAACGCTGATTTGAACGATGGTCGCGGGATCGAGTGGGGCTCTCGGAGTTGTGGGGCGTAGGAAACGATCCACCGGCGCAAGAGACTCGAGTGGAATCGAAACGAGATTTCCGTTCGTTCCGTCAGGTTTGGTCGATGGCGTAAATCGAGCAATCCATCGGTCGGCGCCGGACTGGCCTGCCCGAAGTTGGAGCACATAGGTGCGGCCATCTCCAATTGCGTTGACTCCCAACGCTTTGGCGCCGGCGGCGACTTGACCAAGGCTTTGGTCTGGTGGCCCGAGTGTGGAAGCGAAGCCGCCGTTTTGTTCTGTTGTCATAAGCCCTGAAAACAACAGTGCCCCCGAACCATTGGTGTCGTCCCACGTCGTCGTGCTTTTGGAGATGCCGCCCATGACGGAGTCATCGACACTTGACCATCCAGTCACCGACTGAGCCGTAGTGAAGTCGAACAGAACGCCGGAGCCTGTTGCAGGGGTTGGCGTGGGTGTGGTCGTCATTGGGTGTGCCTCATCGGTGGCTAGTGAGCTTTCGGTTGACGGTGAAGAACGAGTGTCAGAACTGCAAGAGGGGAGAACCAAAACGCATGCAAGCACAATTGCTGCGCCACAAACTCTGACTCGCATTTCAGTCCTCGCCGCGTTTGCGTGACCGGCCAAGCGCCTGATCGGCCTCACGTTTGGCTTCACGTTCGGCAATGGCCTGACGGCGGTCACCCTTCGTGCGCCCCCGAGCGAGACCGAGTTCAACTTTTGCTCGACCACCTGAGAAATAGAGCGACAGCGGCACAATCGAAAGTCGTTCGAGATCGACTCGCACACGCCAGCGATCGATCTGTTCGCGATGCAACAACAGTTTTCGTTTCCGGTCGGGTTCGGCGAGATCGTGAATGGCGCTGGTTCCCCAAGGAGAAACATGCATCCCGATGAGCCAAGCTTCGCCCTGGTCGAAACGAGCGAACGCTTCTTTTATTTGCACCTGTGCTTCGCGCAATGACTTGACTTCTGATCCGCGCAGCACGAGACCAGCCTCGACAGTGTCGAGAACCTCGTAATCATGACGAGCCGACCTGTTGGTCGCCACAATTCGCTTCGCATTCGGATCATCGGTGGTCGCCATGAGAACCCGTCAGGCTACCGGCGGCGCGAGTTGATCGTCAGCCGCCGGTCAATGGTGCGCCTGGGGTGGGCACACGACAGCCGCCATCAACATCGAGCACCTGATTAAGCCGTCCTTGCGAAACCCACATACCAACACACAGTCCGAGATCAACAATTTCTGTATCGGTGAATGACGCGCGCATGCGATTCCAGAACGGATCGTCCATGGAAAGGTGGTCACGTGCGAACCGCTCTGCGAAGTCCGCAGCGAGAAGTTCGCGTTCGCTAAAGCCTTCCCACGAAGCGTCGCCTACGTGGTTATAGAACTCTTCGTCGATCGAGTCGGCTTCGGCGGCGCGTGCGGGTGCATCACGGGCCGATCGCCAGCCGAGACATAACTGGCACTCGTTGATTTGAGCAATACGAATGCGTGCTGCTTCGAATTCGCGTAACGGAAGTACAGATTTCTCGTAAACAGCGGCCGAAAACTGTGCAGCAGGAATGGAGAGGCCCGGAGCTGCGCCAACCCAGACGTGCATGAGTGGATCTGATCCTTCAGGGACAGAGATACGAGGCATGCCAATACGTTAGGACTCGGTGACTGGACATGCTTGAAGAATCGGCAGAGCGGTAGCCTTGGCTCGTGCTTCAAATCTCGTCTGCGCTACTCAACGACCTTCTTGCACACCTCGTCGATGGACTTCCCGACGAGGCTTGCGGTCTGCTCGGCGGAAAGCCCTCGACGGGGAGCGACCCTTGCGTGGTCGACGCTTGGTATCCGAGCCCAAACAGCGCGGCATCGAGTCGTGTCTACACAATCGACCCCAAGGTGCACCTGCGTGCCGACCGAGACGCGGAAGATCGGGGCTCGGAACTTGTCGGGGTCGTTCACTCGCATACCCATTCCGAGCCGTATCCGTCACCCACTGATGTCGCTCAGGCCCCTGATCCGGCCTGGCACTACGTCATCGTCTCGTTCCGGCTGGGCCAGCCAATGGTGCGTTCCTACCGGATCATCGAGGGTGAAATCGCTGAAGAGGCCATTGTCGTAACAGATCGCTAGAATCCAGACCTGTTGGGTCGACATTTGGCCGCCAGTCGTCCACAATGGTGGTCCGGTCTGAACCCCCCCTTTACACCGCATCTCAAGAGGTCCTCGATGGCTGTTTATTCCTCGGTACTCGAAATGATCGGCAGCACTCCGATCGTCGATGTCTCCATTCTCAGTCCGAATCCAAACGTGCGCATCCTCGGCAAGATGGAAAGCCAAAATCCCGCGGGTTCCGTGAAAGACCGCATTGCGTTGTCCATGGTCGAAGATGCCGAGGCTGACGGAACGCTGACGCCGGGCAAGACCATTATCGAGCCGTCTTCGGGTAACACCGGCATTGCGCTCGCGATGATCGCCCGGATCAAGGGCTATCCGATCAAGATCGTGCTTCCCGAAAACGTTTCGGTAGAGCGCCGCCAGCTGCTTGAAATCTTTGGCGCTGAAATCATTCTTTCGCCGGGTTCTGAGGGTTCAAACGGTGCGGTGAAGCGAGCGATCGAAATTGCCGAGCAACATCCCGAGTGGGCATTTCTCTATCAATATGCGAATGAAGCGAATCCGCAGGCGCATTACGACACCACTGGTCCCGAAATCTGGGCCGATGTTCCAGAGATCACGCATTTCGTTGCCGGTCTCGGAACTTCAGGAACCCTCATGGGCGTGGGTACGTTCCTGAAAGAGAAGAATCCGAAGATCAAAATTCTTGCTGTTGAGCCACCGCTTGGAGAAAGCGTTGAAGGCCTGCGCAATCTCGACGAGGGTTACATCCCGCCGGTGTACGAAAAGTGGGGCGGACCAGAACTGCTCGATGGCAAGCGCATCGTTCGTCCGCGTGAATCCATTGAGTACACGCGACTGCTGGCTGAGAAGTGCGGCATCTTCTCGGGCATCTCGGCCGGCGCAGCTCTTGCAGGCGCTGTTCGCGTGGCCTCGCAGATCGAATCGGGAACCATCGTGTTTATCGTTTGTGATGGCGGTTGGAAGTACCTCTCAACAGGAGCCTGGACTGACGACATCGACGACGTCACCGATCGCGCTTCCAAGATCATCTACTTCTAACGAGCCCGATTGACGCGGTGAAGGGGGAGTACCCTCAACACGTGGATTCAAGGCCGATCGGCATGTTCGATAGCGGTTTCGGCGGCCTCACCGTGGCCCGTGCGCTTATCGATCTCATGCCCAATGAGGATCTTGTGTACGTCGGAGACACCGGGCGTTATCCCTATGGTCCGCGAGATTTGAGCGAGGTCCGAGAATTCGCTCTCGAAATTACTAACCACCTGGTTCGCACTCACGATGTCAAAGTGGTCGTCATCGCGTGCAACACGGCCTCTGCAGCAGCGCTCGATGAACTTCAGCAGATCACCCCTGTTCCCGTCATCGGCGTGATCGAACCAGGCGCGGCGGCTCTTCTCGATGCGACGCGCAACGGACGTGTTGGCGTGATCGGAACAGTGGGAACGATTGGTTCAGGCGCGTATCAGCGCGCGGTTGCGAGTCATGGACGTGAGATTGAGTTGTCGTGCGCTGCGTGTCCGGGGTTCGTTGAGTTTGTTGAGCGTGGTGAAACCGATTCCGACCAGGTACACGTTTTGGCACAGCGCCTCCTTGCGCCACTCGTTGATGCCGACATCGATTCGCTACTGCTGGGTTGTACTCACTATCCCTTCCTTGCCCGCACGATTTCCGATGTGATGGGGCGCGATGTCGTTCTCGTTGATTCAGC